>JANXWT010000122.1 GCA_025351035.1 Opitutia bacterium
CAAGACCTCCGCTCGTGGCGGCGACGGCTGGAGCGGCTTTAGGCGGATTAGTCAACTTCTTCGGTTGTTGTTTCGCTGCGGCGTTGCTCTTTTTTGTTCGCTTTTTCGCCATGCAGCACCCCGAGATAACGCACGAAGGAATCTTGCGTAGCCAAGGCGACCGGAAGGGATAAATCTTGCGAAAGTCGTCCTGGCACGCTGACGAATCCTGCCATATCACCTGGAAGGTTGCGCACGTAATCTTCCCGCGAGCTGCGGAAATCGGTGAAATAAATCGGCCATTGGCCGACCTCGTCCTGATACGACGGTGTGATGCCGCGGCCGGTCGAACCGCGCGGTTCCTCATGTAAAATCTCGGCGCGGTAATCTTCCCACGCGAGGTCGAGCAGGCGATGGGTGAGATCAGAAACCAGCGTGCGTTCGTCGATCTGCAGGCGTGAGAGGATGGCGTAGCCCTTTTTCTCGAGGGGCCTGATCTCCCACCAGAATTTCCGCGGGTCGGCGACGACGCCGCTGCCGATGCCGAGATGGGGCACATCGGTGATGACACCCGCCGGGAGGAGACTGAGCTTGATGCCCCCGGCGGTGTGGCCGGCGTTGGCGCCGCCGTTGACCTTGACGACCGTAGAGACGGGATGCGCGGACCCGCGCAGTTCGGCGATGACTTCGGGGATGAGGCGGCCTTTACCTTCGTCTCCGAGGCTGATGCCGACATCGGCGATGAGTTGGCTGCTGAATGACGTGAGCGACATGCGGCGAAATAGCAGCCAAAGAGGAGTCCCCGGTTGCCGGAAAGCAAAAACGCGAGCAGGCGCGCAAGTGCAACGCGAAAACGTGTCCGCGCTCTGGCGTGCCTCACCCGTGACGGGTGGCGACTTCGATCACGTCGTGCGGGGCGGCTTCTTTCTGGCCGGCGGCAGTGACGTGGACGTAGCGCGCCTTCGCTTTGAGGTCGGACAGGGTCTTCGCGCCGAGGTAACCCATGCCGGACTGGACGCCACCGATCAGGTTGCCGAGCACGTCGTCAACGGAGCCGGAGACTTCCTTGAGCGCCTCGATGCCCTCGGCGGCGGCTTTGCGCACGGTGTCGTTCTTGTCGTGGCCGTAGCGGGCGGCGGAGCCGGCCTTCATCGCCGCGTGGCTGCCCATGCCGCGGTATTGTTTGTAGAGTTTGCCGGAAATTTCCATGATCTCGCCCGGCGCTTCCCGGCAACCTGCCAGCAGGCCACCGAGGATGACGGCGTCGGCGAGCGTGAGCGCCTTCACGATGTCGCCGGACTTGGTGATGCCGCCGTCGGCGATGAGACGGACGTCCTTTTTCTTCGCCCCGAGGCTGCTGGCGTAGAGCGCGGTGAGTTGCGGGATGCCGACGCCGGCGACGACGCGCGTCGTGCAGATGGAGCCGGGGCCCTGGCCAATCTTGATCGCGCTGGCGCCGCAGTCGGCGAGAAACTCCACCCCTGCACCGCTGGTGACGTTGCCGGCGATGATCGTGAGATCGGGAAACGCGCCGCGGATGAGTTTCACCATGTCGCCGACTCCGGCCGTGTGGCCGTGGGCCGTCGAGACGGCCACGCAGTCGACCGACTCGCCCACCAGTTCGCCGACGTGGGCGATGATTTTCTCGCGATCAAGCGCGCCATCGGGCTTGCGGATAGGCGAAACCGCGGCACCGACGACGAGCCGGAATTGCGCGTCGCGAGCGGGCTTGCGGCGCGATTTGGCCTCGGAGGTGATGCGCTCGACATCGGAGCTGGTGATCAGGCCGCGGAGATGGTCCTTGTCGTCGACGACGAGAATCTTGTGGATGCCGATGTTGGCGGTGAAAAATTTGTCGGCCTCCTTGATCGGACCGGCGGCCATGCGTTTTTCAGGGACGGTGACGAGTTGCCGGCGGGGCGTCATCACGTCGGTGACTTTGCGGGACTTGTAACGGTCCTTGACGAGATTGCCCGAGAGCAAGCCGACAAGTTTGCCCTGGGCATCGACAACGGGAAAAGTGCGGAACTCAAATCGCCTCTGCTCGATGAGCGCAAGGACATCACCGACGTGCATGTCGGGCGAAACGGTCATCGGATCCTGGATGAGCCCGTGGATGTGGTGCTTTACGCGGGCGATCTCCTTGAGCTGGTCCTTCTCCGGGAGATTGTAGTGGATCAGGCCGAGGCCACCGTTCAACGCCATGGCGATGGCCATACGTGACTCGGTGACGGTGTCCATGTCGGACGAGATGATCGGGATCTGCAATGTCAGCGCGTCGGAAAGCGACGTGGCGAGTTCGGCGTCTTTCGGGAGAATGTCCGAATAGAGCGTGGCGAGTGAGACATCGTCGTAGGTCAGGGCCGTCGGGGCTTGGGCGGCAAAGAAACGCTCGGCGGGCAGATAGAAGTCGGAGTCGGCGGCAACGGACTTGGTCATGTTGCCAAAGACCGGATAATCCCGGCGCGCGAAACCACAACGATAATTTGCCAATTTCGGGCCGGCCAGTAGTGCTCGTGCGATGACCTATCGGTTCAGCTTCAGGCCCTACCGGCGGCCCCTGCGCAATCCGTTGCGCACGGCGCACGGGCTGTGGGCGGAGCGCGAGGGGCTGCTCCTGCGGTTGGAGGACGAAAATGGCCGCGTCGGCTTCGGCGAGGTCGCGCCCATCCCGTGGTTCGGCACGGAGACCATGGCCGAGGCGACCGAGGTTTGCCGGGCGCTGGGGGACAAGTTTCCCGCTGAGTTGATCGATGCCGTGGCGGCGCGGTTTGGCTGCGTGCGATTTGCCCTCGCGATGGCGCGCGACACAATGGCGGCGAGTCCGGCGAACTCCGTGCGGTTGCCAGTGGCGGCATTGTTGCCAGCGGGAAGCGCCGCGCTGGCGACGTTGCCCGACAAGATTGAAGCGGGTTTTCTCGCCTACAAGTGGAAGGTTGGCGTGGGTGACGTGGACGAGGAGCTGGGAATTTTCGATGATTTGCTGGCGAGGCTGCCGGTGTATGCGCGGTTGCGGCTCGACGCGAACGGCGCATGGGACCGACGACAGGCGCAACGCTGGCTCGCGCGATGCGCCGAGCGGCCGGTCGAATTTGTCGAGCAACCGGTCGCGGCGAGCGACGAGGACACTCTGGTCGGATTGGCGGACGAATTTCCGGTGACGCTCGCGCTCGACGAATCGGTCGTGCGGCTCGATGATGCGCGGCGCTGGCAAGCGCGGGGCTGGCCGGGGGTGCTTGTCATCAAGCCGGCGCTGTGCGGGCCGCTCGGGGAAATTCGCGCGTGGCTCGAGGCCACGAACGCGGACGTGGTTTTCTCCAGCGCCATCGAGACGTCCCTCGGGCGCGCGGCGATTTTGCGCTTTGTGCTCGGTGGCGACTGGACGAAGCGCGCGCTTGGCTTCGGCACAGGCGAGCTTTTCGGTGACAGGTTGTGGGATGGCCCGGTGCTCGGTCCACTGGCCGACCCTTCGTGTGTCGCCGGCCAAAACTCGGAGGCACTATGGAACGCGCTGAACTGAGACGATTGCTTGGCGGGCGGGCGGCGACCCAATCGGCGGAGCCACTCTGGATTGCCGAGGCGGATTCGGAAAATTTCAAAACCGCGTTCGCCAACGCGGTGGCCGGCGGCGGCGATGTTTTTCTTTGCGATCCGCAATGGGGCGCCGTTGAAAAAGCGCACGTGGACGGCCTGCGGAAAGCGAAGATCGAAAAGCGAAAATCAAAAACAGGTCACGGCTGGCTGATGATCCCGACGGGCGGCACGTCCGGACAACTTCGCTTTGCGCGGCACGATGGCGGCACGATCGCCGCGGCCGTCGGGGGATTCACGCAACACTTCGGCCTAGTCCGCGTGAACGCGCTCGGGGTGCTGCCGTTGCATCACGTTAGCGGATTGATGGCGTGGCTGCGCTGCGCGCTGACGGGAGGCAGCCACCTGCAGGCGGATTGGAAGACCCTCGAGACGGGAATTCTGCCCGCGTTGCCGGCAAAGACGGACGGCTGGTTCATTTCGCTGGTGCCGACACAACTCGAGAGACTCATGCGGCAGCCGCGCGCGGTTGAGTGGCTGAAGAGATTTCGCGCCGTGCATGTGGGTGGCGCTCCGGCGTGGCCGGACTTGTTCGACCGGGCGGCGGCCGCGCGGTTGCCCATTGCTCCGTGTTACGGGATGACCGAGACGGCGGCGATGGTCGCGGCGCTGCGTCCGGAGGAATTTCTCGCCGGGGCGCGCAGCAGCGGACCGACCATGCCGCATGCGCAGATCAGCGTGAATGCGGACGGAGCGCTGTGTGTGGTGGGCGAATCCGTCTTCCGCGGCTATTACCCGGAGTGGCGAAACGAGCGGGTATTTGAAACGGCCGATGCCGGTTGGGTCGATGCAAGCGGGCATCTGGTTGTCACGGGCCGGCGCGATGCGGTGATCATCACCGGCGGCGAGAAAGTGCAACCGGGCGAAGTAGAGGCGGTGTTGCGCGGCACGGGGGAATTCTCCGATGTCGTCGTGCTCGGCGTGCCCGACGTGGAGTGGGGGCATCTGCTTGTCGCGGCTTATCCAGCCGCGCCGCCACCACGGTTGAAAAAAGTGGCGGACGCGATGGCGCGCCAGCTCGCGCCGCACAAGCGTCCGAAGATATTCGTGCCGTTGGCCGCCTGGCCGGCAAACGCGCAGGGAAAGATCAACCGGGCGCAGGTGGCCAGCCTGGCCCGCGCGGCGATTCAGTCTGGCTCCGGCACGGCATCGGCGTAATTTGGACCACGTGACCAAAGCTGAAATTGCGAGCGTGTTGAACGACATCGGCACGCTGTTGGAATTGAAGGGCGAAAATCCGTTCAAGATTCGCGCTTATCAGACGGGCGCACGCGTCGTCGAGTCACTGGCGGAAGAGGAACTGGCCCGGCGCTGTGCGGAGAATTCGTTGGTGGAAGTGAAGGGGATTGGCGAGGCGCTCGCGCAGAAGATCAGCGAGCTGCAAGCGACGGGCAAACTCGGTTTCTATGAGAAATTAAAGGCCTCGATCCCCTCCGGGCTCGTGGACTTGCTGCAGGTCCCCGGGGTCGGACCGAAAAAGATCCGGGCGTTGCAGGCGAAACTGGGGGTGGATTCCCTCGCGAAGCTGCAGGCGGCGTGCGAGTCGGGTGCGGTGGCGGCGTTGGAGGGATTTGGGGAGAAGTCGCAGGAGAAAATCCTCGAGGGCATCCACAACCGCGAGAGATACTCGAAGCGCCACCTGTGGGTCGCGGCATGGGAGACGGCGGAGCCGATCCTCGCGGGATTGCGCGCGTTGCCACAGGTGCTGCGCGCAGAGCACGCCGGGAGTTTGCGTCGGCGGATGGAGACAGTGGGCGATCTTGATTTTCTGGTGGCGACGGTGGATCCGAAGCCTGTGGCCGACTGGTTCGTGGCGCAGACCGGCGTGCAGGAAATCACGGCACGCGGCGAGACCAAGGCCAGCGTCCGGTTGCAGTCGGGCATCCAGGCGGACTTGCGACTCATCCCGCCCGAGCAATTTGTTTTTGCCTGGCATCATTTCACCGGCTCGAAAGACCATAACGTGCAGATGCGCCAGCGGGCACTTGGGCGCGGATGGTCGATGAGCGAGTGGGGTCTCGTGCCGTCGGCCGGCGAAGGAACGGCGAAAGCCAAGGCTGAGCACGCGGGCCGGAAGACGGACATCACCAACGAGGCGGCCTTGTTCAAGAAACTGGGACTGGCGTTCATCCCGCCGGAATTGCGCGAGGGGCTGGGGGAGATCGAGGCGGCGGAAACCGGCGGGTTGCCGGTCTTGATAGAAGAGACGGACATCCGCGGAGCCTTCCATAACCACACGACGGCGTCGGACGGGCACAACACGCTGGAGGAGATGACGGCGGCCGCACAGGCGCTGGGCTGGGAATACCTCGGCATCGCCGACCACTCAAAGTCGAGCGTGCAGGCGAGGGGACTGGATGAGAAGCGACTCGCTGAGCAAATTGCGACCGTCCGGAAACTGAATGCCTCCGGAAAATTCACGACGCACGTCTTTGCGGGGACCGAATGCGACATCCTGCCGGACGGACGGCTCGATTTTGCCGACGAGGTGTTGGCGGAGTTGGACTATGTGGTCGTGTCGGTGCACTCGGCGTTCAAGCAGAGCCGGGCAGACATGACGGCGCGAATCATTCGGGCGATCGAGAATCCGCACGCCACGATGCTCGGGCACCTGACTGGCCGCTTGCTCCTGCAACGCGAAGGCTACGACGTCGAGGCCGACAAGATCATCGATGCCGCCATCGCCCACCGCGTCGTCGTCGAACTGAATGCGAATCCGTGGCGGCTCGACCTGGACTGGCGGCTCTGGCGCAAGGCGGCCGGGCGCGGTTTGCTTTGTGCGATCAACCCCGACGCGCATGACACGGCGGGCTTGGCCGATTTCCGGCACGGCGTGGGTGCCGCGCGAAAAGGCTGGTTGACCAAGGAGCACGTCATCACCACTCGTTCTCTCGTCTCGATCAAACGTTGGCTGACTGATCGGAAGACTGGTTAGCCGCATTGATCGCCCCTCCTTTCGCTTAAAACTTATGTCCAACCCCGTCGCCTTCATCACAGGGATCACCGGTCAGGATGGCTCCTATCTGACGGAGCTGCTTTTGCAGAAAGGCTATGCCGTGCACGGGCTCGTCCGCCGGGCGAGCATGTTCAATCGCTCGCGCATCGATCATCTGCGGGCGGAACTTTCGATGGGCCCCGACCGGCTGGTGCTGCATTACGGCGACTTGAACGATTTGACGTCAGTGCGCCGGTTGCTGGGGAAGATCCAGCCGGTGGAGATTTACCATCTCGCCGGGCAGAGCCATGTCGGGCTGAGCTTCGAAATCCCGGAAGTGACTTGCGCGGAAAACGGTATGGCCGTGCTTGGTCTGCTCGAGATCATACGCGATCTCGGCTACCCGGCCCGGTTTTATCAAGCGTCGAGCTCGGAAGTCTTTGGGCGCCCCGCGAGCGCTCCGCAGGACGAGCAAACGCCGTTCAACCCGGTCAATCCCTACGGTGCCGCCAAGGCCTTCGCGACGCAGTTGGGCCGGATTTACCGCGATTCCTACGGTGTCTACGCTTGCAGCGGCATCACCTACAATCACGAGTCGCCGCGCCGCGGTGAGAATTTCGTGACCCGGAAGATTTCCCGGGCGGCGGCCCGGATCAAACTCGGGCAGCAAGACGGACTCGCGCTAGGCAACCTGGATGCGCGCCGCGACTGGGGTTACGCTCCTGAATACGTCGAGGGCATGTG
>JANXWT010000130.1 GCA_025351035.1 Opitutia bacterium
CGGATTTCGCGCTCGGTGCGTGCGCCGTGATGCTCGGCTGGTGTGTCTGGCGTCGCCGGCGCGACGCCGCGCTCACTCGACGGACTTCGGATCTTTGAGGGCTTTCGCGATCGCGGCGCGCGACTCGGGCGTCTCCTTCGACAGGTCGATTTTCCCGAGCAACTCGCGGTAAGCGGCGGCAAACGCCTCGGCGGCCGGCATCGGGCGGTCGGGTTTCACGCCGACACCTTCCCAGTTGGTTTTGGTGATCGGATTGATCGCGCGCCCGTTCGGCACGAAGATGCTCAGGCCGCCGGGCAACGGACGCCCGCCGCCCGGATTGGCGCCGCCGCCCGTGGTCTCGCCGAAAAGGGTGGCGCGTTTCTGGGTCTGAAGGTCGTAGGCAAATTCCTCGCCGCCGGAGAAAGTCCCGCTGCTCGTGAGCAGATAGACCGGTTTGTCCGGCCCGAAGTGTTCGCCGGGCACGTTGGGATTGGTGTAGAACGGCGTCGTGCTGCCGTCGGTGCGCCGATAGATCGAGTTCAGATGCACGCGCTCGGAGCCGAACAGATAACTGGCCAGAAAAGAAACCGTCGCCGGGTCGCCACCGCGGTGCTTGCGCAGATCGAAGATAATCGCACGCGTGCCGGCGACCTTGTTCATCGCGGCGACCAATGCATCGCGCGCCATCTCGACTTGGAAAAACAACCGGAGGTCGACGTAGCCGATGTTGCCCGGCAGCACCTCGGCCCGCGCGACCCCGTAGCCGGTCTTCGCCGCATTCTCCGGAGTCATCGGGCCGGCCGCCGAACCGTTCGGGGGCAACAACCGCACGCGCAGGTGCTTGTCGCCGTTGATCGACTGCAAGTCGGTCGTCAACCGCGCCGCGAAAGCCACCGCGCCGTCCAGTTTGTCGTAGTCACCTTTTTTCTGGCTGGCGCGAACCACCGTCGCCATCTGCTCCGCCGCGTCGGGAAACACGTAGGAATTCTTCACCGCTTCGAGTGCCGCATCGACCGCGGCCGAACGCTCCTCGGCGGAAATGGCGTGGTCCACCGGTGCCGGCGGAGTTTGGGGCGCGGGAGCCGGTGCAGGCTGGGCGGAGGCGAGGGTCGCGAACAAACCGGCGGAGACGAGCAAGGCGGAGAGGTAACGTGGCATCCGCGCAGCAGAACACACCGCCAGCCGGAGTCAGGATGAATTCGACCAGCTCCCGGACTTATGAGACCAACCGTTCATATACCACGCCGGCAGGCGAGAAACCACCCCGGCTGCGCGCCGCGACAATCCAGCCTCAGGCGGCCGGCGGTATCCCGTGTTTCGCGGCGAAGTCCGCGTAAGCCTGCGTGTCGGCGAGCATCGCGTCGATCGTCGCCGCAAGCGGCTCGATCGACATCACGCCGGCGAACACCGCCTTGTCACCGATCTCATCGGTGAGGACAAAGGCCGGTCGCTGGCTGATCTGATGCGAAAAATATTCCTTCGTCGTCGCCTCCATGTGCGCGGCCACTTCAGGCGACTCCGCGCGGGCGCGCAACCTAGCCGGGTCGAGCCCACTCGCCTTCGCCGCGATTTCCAATGCGACCTCCATGCGTCCGATCTTCTTGCCGTCGCGATAGGCGGCGCTGGAGAGCGCCAGGCGCACTTCGTCGCCCGTTGCGCCCAAGTCGCGTGCGGCCACGGCGACGGCACTCGCGGCCGGGTAGCCGCCGGGAATCGGATAATCATAGTAGGCCGAGTTGGCGACAAACGGGGCTTTCATGATCATGCTGCTGCGCCGCAGAAACCAGTCGTATTGGTGGTTCGACACGGGGAAGTCGTCGGGCTGCATCTTCGCGATCTGCCAGTCAAACTCCGCGCGTCCGGCGTAGCGCCGCTTCAGCTCGGCCCACATCGGTTCAGCCCAAAAAGACCACGACGAGGTAACTTCGAGATAGTAGGTGACTTTCATGCCCGACCATTTGCCGGGGGCCGCAACCCGTCAACTCGTGAAGCCGGCTTGGTCAGCACAGCGCCGGGCGCGCGCCGCGACACAGTTGCCTGCCTGACGGGTGCGCATTTCCCGACTGGTCATCAAACCTGTAGTGCGCTTGGCTCAGCGCATGTTCGAAGGCAGCTGGCTTCCCCTCACGGCTGAATTTGCCGGCAAAAAAATCCCCCTGCACGGCACCCGGCTCAGCATCGCGGGCGACCGCTACGTCGTGGACACTCCCCACGGTCGCGACGCGGGGACGCTCGTGATCAACGCCGTCGTCGTGCCGCACCAGATCGACATCATTGGCACCGACGGACCAAACGCCGGCCGCACCATTCCGGCCATCTGCCAACGGGAAAACAACCAACTGCTCATCTGCTACGACGTCGGCGGCGGACCGCGCCCCAGCGAATTCACCGCCCCCGTTGCCTCCACCCGGCTGCTCATGATCTACCGCCTCAGCCCGTCATAAACAAGACTGACTCGCTCTGGTGGAGCCGGTCGGCTGACGAAGTGCGGTGGCGCGGTTCAATTGCTTTTGGGACCCATGCTGGGACGCAGGCTCTTCTTGAATTCCTCGGCGGTGATGGCGTCGGCGAGGGTGCCCTTCGCGACCTTGCCAGCCGCGAGGTCCGATTTCTTGATGCGCACCGGAATTCTGCTCCCGGTGGTTGTAACGTAGACATATTCATCCGCATCGGCCTTGGCCTTGGCGGCGGCCTTGGGGTCAGAAGCGCAACCTACGCAAAGCCCGACGACGGCGAGCAGGGAAAGGAGCGTGACAATTCGACAGGGCAATTTCATAGGGAGTAATTCTGATTGCTGCTAAAAAAAGTCTATGCCGACACGATTAGTCGCGTGAAAATAGCAGCCGGGCCGAAATGCCGGCCCGCTAATGGCCGCAACGCCGCCACCGAAAATTTCGGATCAGGGCTTCGGCTTGGGCTTGCCGCCAAAGAGATTTTTCAACCCTTCGCCTGCTTTCTTCGTGGCGGCGGCCGCGGCGGCCCCGGTGGTTTTGCCGATCTCGCCGACCGCTTTGGTGGTGGCGCTGACGATGCTGCTGGTGACGTTTTTCATGACGGCGAGCACCAATTGGTCCGGGGTGATGCCGCCCTCCTTGGTGCCCAGATCGGTGAGCTCGATGTCGGGCATGGGCAGGCTCACGCCGGTGCCGCCGACTCCGAGGCGGACTTTGCCGTTACTCAGGCGGAATTTTTTCACTTCAAATTTGATGGGCTGGCCGCTCTTCGTCGTCGCCTGCGGGGCCGCGTCTTTGCCGCCCATCGCACTCTCAATGTTCTTCAGCAGCGCGCCGACGTTGCTCGAAAGAATCTTCGTCTCGTAGTTGAACTCGGGGGCCTCGATGTCGATTTCGTTGACCACAATATGGTCCCCGAGGAGCGAAAACGGCGCGACGGCGACGTGGATTTTCCCGAGCGAACAGATGTTATTGTCACTCCAGCCGGCTGGGTTGCCCACGACGAGACCGCTGAGTGTGCCGCTGCCAGTGAGCGGGGAAATCTTGGCGTCGGCCAGCGTGACCTTGGTCTGCGTGAGCTTCGGGGCGAAGCTGTTCACGCCGGCTGTCACGACCGAACCGAGGAAAAATGTCATGCCGATATAGCCGGCCAAAACGAGAACCGCGAGCCCGCCGCCGATGTAGAGTAGTTTTTTATTCATGTGTGTTGGGATTGGCTGATGATTAAGCGGCCCACCCGACCGCTGCAAGCTCGCCCCGCGCACTTCAGCGGTAATTGCGCTTGTCAGTCAACCTACGGTCTCCTCAGTTTTCAGCCCACCCCATGGCGTCCAATTACACCGAAGCCAGCATCAAGACTCTCTCGTCCACCGAGCACATCCGCCTCCGCCCGGGCATGTATATCGGCCGCCTCGGCAACGGCGCCCACGCCGAGGACGGCATCTACGTCCTCCTCAAGGAATCCATCGACAACTCCGTCGACGAGTTTGCGATGGGCCAGGGTCGCAAGATCGAGATCGAGCTCACCGAGCGCACCCTCCGCGTGCGCGACTACGGCCGTGGCATCCCGCTTGGCAAGGTCCTCGAATGCGTCTCCGTCATCAACACCGGCGCGAAATACGACAGCGAGACTTTCCAAAAGGCCGTGGGGCTGAATGGCGTCGGGCAAAAGGCGGTGAATGCGCTCTCGCTGA
>JANXWT010000135.1 GCA_025351035.1 Opitutia bacterium
ATCCGCAACCCAAATGTCCCTCGGGCCTCAAGTGCGGTATCGACGGTCTCTGCTACAATAATCCCGTCACCAGCCCTTACGGCAGCGGCAAGCTCGGCAGCCCCGACTTGAGCGGCCGCACCGGAACCCTACTGCTTCACACCAACACTGGAGCCATCACGATCGGCAGTGAGGAGATCGTCCCCGCCCAGACCCCTCTGCTCATCTTGTCGCAGAGCGGCGGCCCCAAGGTTGTCATCTTCTCCCAGTTTGTCACGCTGCTGGACCGCGTGCGCGGCGCGCTCGTGGCGCATTACCCGGAGCTGCCGCGCTACGAAATCACGGGCATGACGGTCGACCGGCAGAAGCCCGTGCAGCAATTCCAAGCGGCGCAGGGTGCGGCCGCGATGCTCGTCAGTCTCAAGGCTGCCGGCACCGGCATCACGCTGCATGCCGCCGACTACGTTTTCCTGCTCGATCCGTGGTGGAATCCCGCTGTCGAGGACCAGGCGATCGACCGTGTGCATCGTATCGGCCAGACGAACACCGTGTTCGTCTACCGCATGGTTACCGCCGGCACGATCGAGGAGCGCATCCAGGCGCTTAAGGCCGACAAGAAGAAATTGTTCAACCAGATCGTCGGTGGCACGACCGGCGACTTCGAATGGACGAAGCACTTCACGTCGCTGCAAAGTCTCATCCAGCTTACGGCGATGGAGACCGGCGAGACCGAGCTCATCCAGACCGCCGTGCCGCCCGCGCCGGAGCCCGCGCCCGCCTCCGAGGCGTGAGTCAGCTTGGCTGGCTGCCGCAGTGAATGTCATCTATTATATGACAAAGTCTGTCCGGGCACCCCGAGCCGCATTGTCATATTATTGATGACATTGCTCCCGGGGCGTTTCGGGGGTTGCAGTCTATGGGATTACAAGACGCCGGGCGGATGGCGCGTTATTTTCGCACGGACGTCCGGGAGACGAACTCAATAAACGGACGGATACCCACTGGATAGACGTGTTCGTCGTTACCGTGCGCCTAGAATCCGCCGCCTTCCGGTCGCGAGACGCGGTGCCAAGTGAAAGCGGACAGGGGAAGGCGAGACGGACGAGGACCTCATGACGCGCCATGCATGGTGCGCGCCCCAGAAAAGACGACGCCGCTTTGGCGAGGGCTTTCCCGGTTTGTCACCTGCGCGTCACGGGACCGTAACAATCGCCCGCTATTCTACGGCCGAGCGTCGGCCTGTGTGCCGGCGCGATCATCCAAACTAAAGCACCATCAACCGACCGAATCATGTTCAACCTAAAATCCAAACTGCTCGCAACCGCGGCCTTCTTTCTGGCCGCCGTTTGCGCGCTCGCCCAAGACAGCGGCCCGCTCATCGATCTTCTGATCAAGAAAGGCGTCATCAACGATCAAGAGGGGGAAGACTTGCGCGCCGAGCTGACCAAAGACTTCGCCGCCAACACCGCTGCGGGCAAATTGAACCTCAGCCCCTCGCTTACGGAGCTGCGCATCAGTGGCGACGTGCGCGCGCGCGTCGAGAGCCGCACGGGCCAGCTGCCCAGTGGCGACCATCTCGAGCGCGACCGTTTTCGCTATCGCTTCCGCGCGGGACTTACCGGTCGCCTGCTCAACGATTGGAGTTTCGGCTTCCGTCTTGAAACCGCCGCGGGCAACCGTTCCAGCAACGTCACCATGGGCGACGATGCCGGCCCGTTTGCCAAGACGAGCGATACGGTGAATATCGGCCAGATCTGGGCCGCCTGGAATCCGAATCCGAACTTCACCCTCACGGTCGGCCGCATGCCCAATCCGCTTGTCAGCACCCTGATGGTGTGGGACGGCGACATCAATCCCGAGGGCTTCGCCGAGCAATTCCGCCGACGCTCGGGCAAATTCGAATACTCGGCCACGTTCGCGCAGTTCCTCTACAGTGCGGCAAACACGCAGAACTCCTTTGCGCCCACGGTCAACGTCCGCGACATGTTTCTTTTCGCGTGGCAGGGCGGCTTGAAGTATTACGCGGACGGAACGACCAGGTTCTTCCAGATCAATCCCACGCTCTACACCTATGTCCGCAACAGCACCCAGAACGCCGTCGCCTTCCGCGGCCCCTTCACCCCGTCAGTGACCACGGCGGTGAACAATCTCACCGTTGTCGATGTGCCGTTGGAATATGACTGGATGATGAACGGCGTGCCCGTCCGTCTGTTCGGTGATTTCGCCTTCAATCTGGACGCCAGCGATCGTGCGGCCAAATACGGCCGTCCCGACCTCGACGGCGAAAACAAGGCCTGGCAGGTCGGCTTCCAATACGGCAAGGCCGCCAACAAGGGCGAGTGGGATGCAAAGATCTTCTGGCAGACTACCGGCATCTTCGCCCTCGATCCCAATCTCGTCGACTCCGACCTCTGGGACAGCCGGACGAATATGTCCGGCTGGGTCCTGCAGGCCAACTACGCGCTCGGGGCCGCCACTCAGATCGCCTTCACCTACGGCGATGCCAAGCGCAAGAACAACTCCAGCGGACTCATCGCGCCCGGCGCTGGTGACATCGGCTCCAACAACCAGCTCACCAAATACCGCATCATGCAGGTCGATCTGAACGTCAAGTTCTGAGCCGTCCAATCTTCGCTCCGCTGAAAATGAAAAATACAATTCTCATCCTATCCCTTCTCGCCGCCGCCGGACATGTCCACGCCGAGAAACTCGTCATCAAGGGCTCCGACACGCTCGGTGCCAAGCTCGTCCCGATGCTCGCCGAGGACTACAAGTCCCGCAACCCGGGCACGACCTTCGAGATCGCCGCCGAAGGCTCGACCACCGGCATCGCCGCGATCACCGACGGCACCGCACAGATCGGCATGTCCTCGCGCCGTGCCCGCCCGACCGAAATGTCCGCCGCCACCGCCAAGGGCGTCACGATGAAGCCCACCATCGTCGCCTTCGACGGCATCGGCGTGATCGTCAATGCCGGCAGCCCCGTCAAGGCGCTCACCAAGCGCCAGGTCGAGCAGATTTTCGCCGGTGACATCACTGATTGGAGTCAAGTCGGGGGCAACCCGGGCAAGATTTCCATCTACACGCGCAACACCGCTTCGGGCACCTACTCGGACTTCAAGGAGCTCGCCATGAAGAAGCGCGACTACGCTTCCTCCTCGCAAAAGATGGCCGGCAACGAGCAGATCGCCGCCGAGGTTTCCAAGAACCCGAACGGCATCGGCTACGTCGGCCTTGCCTACCTGAGCGACCCGGGGATTCGGACTGTCGCCATCGACGGTTCGCTGCCGACTGCCGCCCGCGTCCTCGCCAAAGAGTATCCGTATGCCCGCCCGACGTTCTACTACACGAACGGCGAGCCCACCGGCGAAGCGGCCAAGTTTCTCGACTTCACGCTGAGCAACGAAGGCCAGAAGATCGTCGCGAAAGTCGGCTTTGTCCCTGTCTCCGCGCACAACTGAACCGCTCGCGGTTAGTTGGTGCGCCTTTGACCGCCCGCAGCCCTGCCCGGACTGCGGGCGGTTTGTTTGTCACCGAACCGTAACCTGCCCCGTTTGACCCACCCGCGCGCGCTGTCCGACCATCGCTCCACTGATAATATGACCGTCGCTACCCCAGTGAACCCACCGACTCGCCTGCCGACGAACGAGGCGCTGCTCCGCCGCTGCCGCGGTTGGTTCTTCGGGATGACGGGCGACGCGTTCGTCAAATACGTCTTCCAGGGCAACGCCGCCATCTCGGTGCTCGTGCTCGGACTGATCACGTTCACGATTTTCCGCGAGGCGTTCGATTTTCTCCCGCAGAATCGCGAGAACCTTCAGGTCTACCGGCTGGCCGGGCTCGAACTCGTCGA
>JANXWT010000153.1 GCA_025351035.1 Opitutia bacterium
TGGCGACGGCTCCAAGATCCCCGCGTATTACACCTTCGACATTCAGGGCAGTGCCGACATGGGCAAGCTCTCGGACAAGTTGAAGGGGTTCAGGCTGAGCCTAGGCATCAACAACCTGTTCAACAAGTATCCACCGGTCGACGCGACGGTCTTCTCCGATCCGCCCGCCGACACCGGTCTCTACAGCCCCTACGGCCGGTTCTATTACATGGATCTGAAATATAAATTCTAATCTCATTGGCGAACTAATCCTTCTGTCTCTCCGAGGCGGCCCCTTCCGGGCCGCCTCTTTTTTTGTCCTGCTTCCGGCCGCCCGTGCGTCTAGTCTGCAAACCCAGCAACCTCCCATAAAACAAAACCAAAGTTCCCCGACCGACAGGTTCGTGTTCCACAACCAAGCCGCGAGGCCGCCGGCGACGAGTAACCCATGGGGTTGCTTTCCCTCTGGAAACGACCCCGGAAGTTTGTCACGTATTACGTGACGAAAGCCGGTTCGCCCTGTCGGCGACCGGGCCGGCGGTTAATCTGCAGGCTTGGAATTTTCATCTGTCGGGACTAAATTGCGGGCATGCTCGCCTACATCATCTACGCGTTGCTCGGACTCGCCGTGCTGCTGGTCGTCATCGGGATTTTCCTCCCGTCCCGCGTCACGGTCGAGCGTGCCATCACCATCGACGCCCCCGCGGAAAAGATTTTCCCGTGGGCGGCTGACCTCAAACTCTGGCCGCAATGGACCGTGTGGAACGCGGCGGAAGACGCCACGCTTGCTTACACCTATCCCGGCCCCACCACCGGGCAGGGTGGCTCCATGCATTGGACGGCGAAGAAAATGGGCGACGGCAACCTGACCTTCCGGGAATTTGAACCGGCGCAACGCCTCGTCTATGAACTGCGCATGCCGGCGCACAACACGACTGTTTACGGCGAGATCGAATTCGAGTCCGCGGGCGGCGGCTCGACGCCCGTCACCTGGCTCGACGAGGTGGACTTGGGCGGCAACCCATTGAAGAAATGGCTCGGCCCGGTGCTGAAGAAAATGCTTGGCCAGGCGTTCGCGCGCAACCTCGTCGGCCTGCGCAACGCCACGTTGTCGGGCGCCGCCTCCGGTCCGGGTCCGAAATAGCCCTCCGTCTTTTCTCGACGGCCGCCGGGCGGCCCTCGCGCGGAAGTGTCACGTATTATATGACACTTCCTGCGGCACCCTCGCCGCGGATTGGCCGTCTCAACTCAGGCTCGTCTCCCGCGCTGCGGCTGTCAGGCTGCACGCATGAGCAGCCCCGCCATCGCCGTCCGCCGCGTCGGGCAGATCGCCCTCAACGCGAAAAATATTCCCGCCGCCACCGCGTTCTACCGCGACATCCTCGGCCTGAAGCATCTGTTCTCCGTCGGCGAACAGATGGCGTTCTTCGACTGCGGCGGCGTGCGACTCATGCTCAGCCAACCGTCGTCGCCCGAGCTCGATCATCCGTCTTCCATCCTCTACTTCGTGGTCGACGACATCGAGGCCGCGCACGCGGCTTTGCTCGCGCGAGGCGTGCCCGTCGAGCGTGCACCGGCGATGGTGGCGAAGATGCCTGACCACGAACTCTGGCTCTGCCCGTTCCGCGATCCCGACGGCAACATCCTCGAACTGATGTGCGAGAAACGCTGAGCGCACCTCTTGACCAATCAAACCCCATGAAAGAGATCCTGCGCAACGTCCTCGCCCTGCTCGCCGCCGCGCTCGTCGCGATTGTCCTCATCGCCTGCATTCAGGCCGTCGTCGGCCAACTCTATCCGCCACCGCCGGGGATGGATTTCAACGACCAGGCCGCCGTCGCGCGGTTCATGGCGACGCTGCCCGTGCCGGCGTTCCTGATCGTGCTCGCTTCCTATCTCGTCGGCGTGACCGTCGGCGTATGGCTGGCCTGCAAGTTCTCCGTCACCGAGAAACGCCGGCAGGGCGTGATGATCGGCGCGCTGTTCGTGGTTGCGAGCATCATGAACCTCTCGTCGTTTGCCCACCCCGTTTGGTTTTGGTGCGCAAATCTCGCCATCGTGCCCATGGCGGCGTGGCTCGGACTGCGCCTCGCGGGTCAGTTGCCGGCCCGCTCCGCGTAGAGCCGGAACAGCGCCTGCGTGCCGCAGTCTTCCCAGCCGCGGGCGGCGACTTCGTCGTAGAGTTTTTTCGCCTGCATGAGGCCAGGCAGGTCGAGCTTCATCGCTTCGGCCGACTCGAGGGCGATGCGCATGTCCTTCAGAAAATGTTTTACGTAGAAACCAGGCGCGAAGTTTCCCGCGAGCGCGCGCGGGGCGAGATTGCTGAGCGACCAGCTCGCCGCCGCGCCGCCGCCGATCGTCTCGACGACGCGCGCGGGGTCGAGCCCGGCCTTCTGCGCGTAGATGAGTCCTTCGCACCACGCCATCATGCCCGACGCGATGGTGATCTGGTTCGCCATCTTGCAATGCTGGCCGGCACCCGGCCCGCCGAGGAGATGGATGACCTTGCCCATGACGGCGAAGAGCGGCTGCGCGCGCGCCCACGCCGCCGCGTCGCCGCCGCCCATAATGACGAGCCGCGCCTCGCGCGCGCCGATGTCACCGCCGGAAACGGGTGCGTCGATCGCGCTGAGACCCTTCGCCGTGGCTGCCGCCGCGATGCGCTGCGCGAGCAGCGGACTCGAGGTCGTCATGTCGATGAGCACCGCGCCGCGTTTCGCATGCGCGAGCACGCCCTGCGCGCCGAAATAAGTTTCTTCCACGTCGCTCGGGTAACCGACGATGGTGATGACGAAGTCCGCCTGCGCGGTTGCGGCCCCGGCGGTGTCGTGCCAATTTGCGCCGGCGTCAAGCAGAGCGGCGGCTTTTCCCTTGGTGCGATTAAAAACGTGGAGGGTATGGCCCGACTTAAGTAAATGGCCCGCCATGCTGCGGCCCATGACGCCCGTGCCGATGAATGCAATGGAGTGCGACGACATGCCGTCAACGCAACACGTCCGCCGCAAGGTGGCGAAGCAAAATCGCGCAGCCCCGGGTCAGCTGCATACACCGCGCTGCGCGTCGGATTTTGCCTTGAACGCCAACGCGGCGAGACCCGCGCTGACAAAAACCCCGGTGAAGTGAAACGAATCTTCCGCGCCGACGAACATCGTGAGCACCCATGGACCGATTGCGCTCTGTTTTCAGTGACATGAATCGGCGGACTAGCGGACGTTTTTCAATCTAGACGGACGGCGGTGTTGTGCGCACCGTTGGTCCGACATGCGCATTGTCGAGACCCTTGCACCGGTGTTTCTCGTGATCCTGCTCGGCTTCGGCCTGCGGAAGCGCAGCTGGCTGACGGACGTTTTTCTCGCTGAGGCCAACCGCATCGTCTTCTGGGTCGGGCTACCGGCGTTTCTTTTCATCAGCCTCGCGACGGCACCGCATGAGCGCGCCCCGTTCGGCCCGCTGCTCGCGATGCTGCTGCTCGCCACCGTCGCGATGATCGGGCTGGGCTGGCTGGTCGCGCAGCTCTTCGGGCTGCGCCGCGAGTCGACGGGCACCTTCGTGCAGGCGGTGTTTCGCGGCAATCTCGCCTACGTCGCCTTGCCGGTGCTCGCGGCATTGCCCGGTGGCGCGGGCCCGTTGAACACGGCCGCATTGCTCATGATGGCCCCACTGCTTGCGCTCTACAATCTGGCAGGGGTCACGTTGCTGCTCACAAGCCGGCCCGAAGCCGGTGCTGGCGGACTGCGGCGAGTCACCACTGAAGTGCTGAAGAATCCGCTCTTCTGGGCCTGCATTGCCGGTGGCCTCTATGGTTGGCTGGGACTGCCGATGCCGCACTGGATCGACCGCACGATCAGCACCGTCGGGCAAATGTCACTCCGCTGGCGCTCATTTGCATCGGCGGCGCGCTCGCTGTCACGCCGCTGCGGGGCAATCAGCGCAACGCGACGCTCGCGGCGTTGCTCAAGACCGCGGGCCAGCCGCTGCTCGGTTGGCTGGTCGCGCGTTGGCTCGGGCTGGCTCCGGCGGAAACTCAGATCGGGCTCATCATTCTCGCGACGCCGACGGCTGCCGCCACTTACACCATGGTCACCCAGCTCGGCGGCGACGAGGCTCTCGCGGCCGGCAGCGTCGTGCTCAGCACCCTGTTCTCGGCAGCGACCCTCGCGGTGATCGTCGGTGCGCTCTGAGCCTCGTCACGTGGGACGGGACCGGTAACTCCGCCACCGTTTCGGCAACTTGTAGTCCATTAGATTACAAGTTGGCCTGGCGGAGGATTGCTCAGGGGATGCGCAGCTCGAGACCGGCCTTGAGGCTGCTCTCGCTGTGGAGACGGTCGCGGTTGGCGTTGTAGATTTCGCGCCAGCGCTGCGGGGTGCCGTAAATGCGCTGACTGATCTTGGAGAGGGAATCGCCGGCGGCGACGGTGTAAGTGCGCGCGGTGGGGGCGGCCGGCACGGGCACGGGTGTGATCGCCGTGGCACGCGGAGCATTCGGATCGCGGGCGAGAGCGGCCTTCAGCAGATAATTTTCCTGCGCGAGCACGGTGTTGGCTCCGCGCACTTGGTGGAACAGGAGATGCTCGGCGGCGTAGTCGCGCGAAGTTTGGGCGGACGAGCTTTGGAGGACGGTCAGTGCCGCGTCGAGGCGCGCAGCTTCTTCCTTGGCGGCGGTGGCCCGGCTCTCGGCGTCGGCCAGACGCGTGGTGAGGGTGTTGCGGTCGGCGGTCAGCGATTCACCGGATTTTGTAGAACGGTCGGCGAGTTCATCGCGCTCTTTCACGAGCAAGGAGTAGGCGCGCAGCGACATTTCCAATTTCGTTTTCGTGTCGGCTAATTCCTTGGCCAGGTCGGCGTCAGCGGGAGCAGCGACCACGGCGGGTGCCGGAGCCGGCACGCTCGCGGCTTTGGCATGTTCGGCTTGAAGCGCGGTTTGGGCGGCGGCAAGGGCGGTCTCGAGTTCTTTCACGCGGCCCGAGAGATCGGGATAGGCGGGCGCGGCGGCGGGCTTGCCCGGGTCGACCGCGGCGGGGACGCTTTCTTGGGCGACGAGCAGGGCCGCGGCGGAAACGGCGGCGCTGAGCAGTGCGAGACGGAGAAAATGGGAAATTTTCATGCGGCGAAGGTGGGTGTTCCGCCACTTGTGGCGCGATGGAGGAGAGTCTGCAAGCCCGGCCCGCGCTTCCAGGGCAGAATAAGCCGGGATTAACGGCAACCTCACTGGGTCGACTTTGCCCGGGCGACGGCACGGTGCCAGTCGGCGAGGAGGTCACGCGAGGATGCGGCGGTGGTTTTCGCGCGGAAGGTGCGGTCGGCCGACCAGAGTTGGGCGATCTCGACACGGCTTTTCCAGAAACCCGTGGCGAGGCCCGCCAGGTAGGCGGCGCCGAGCGCGGTGGTCTCCGTCGTGCGCGGGCGGACGACAGCCACGCGGAGCAGGTCGGCTTGGAATTGCATAAGCGCGTTGTTGCCCACGGCGCCGCCGTCGACGCGGAGCTCGCAGAGTTTGCGGCCGGCGTCGGCTTCCATCGCGCGGAGGAGGTCGGCGCTCTGGTAGGCGATGCTCTCGAGCGCGGCGCGGGCGAGGTGGGCGGCGTTGCTGCCGCGCGTGAGGCCGGTGATGACGCCGCGCGCGTCGGCGTCCCAATGCGGCGCGCCCAGTCCGGCGAACGCGGGCACGAGGTAGACACCGCCGTTGTCGGGCACCTGCGCGGCGAGTTTCTCAACGTCGACGCTCTGCGCGATGAGGCCGAGACCGTCGCGCAGCCATTGCACGACGGCGCCGCCGATGAACACACTGCCTTCGAGCGCGTAGTCGGTGCGGTCGCCGATGCGCCACGCGATGGTGGTGAGCAACTGGTTCTTCGAAACGACGGGTTTTGTGCCCGTGTGCATGAGCAGGAAGCAGCCGGTGCCGTAGGTGTTCTTCGCCATGCCGGGCGTCCAGCAGGCCTGGCCGAAGAGCGCGGCCTGCTGGTCGCCGGCGATGCCGCTGATCGGCACGCCGCGCAGCGCGGGCACGGCGGAGACCTCGCCGTAGATTTCACTGCTCGCACGGACCTCGGGCAGAATCTCGCACGGGATGCGCAGGAGGCGGAGCAGCTCGTCGTCCCAGTCGCCGGTGTGGAGATTGAGGAGGAGCGTGCGCGAAGCGTTGGAGGCGTCGGTGGCGTGGACGCGGCCGCCGGTGAGTTGCCAGAGCAGCCAGGTGTCGACGGTGCCGAAAGCAATTTCGCCACGCGCGGCACGGCGGCGGGCACCGGGAATGTGGTCGAGCAGCCACGCGAGCTTGGTGCCGGAGAAATACGGATCGAGCAGCAGGCCGGTCTTG
>JANXWT010000208.1 GCA_025351035.1 Opitutia bacterium
CGACGCTGGAAAACTTGGCCTCTGGACGCAAAAAATGCAGCCAGTGCACGCTGATTTGGTCGCCGTAAGTAAGCGTGGACGCGTCCAAAAGATGAATTTCCAAGAGCGGCCGCGCAGTCTGTTCGACGGTTGGACGCAGCCCGTAATTGGCGACACCGCGCAGCGTCGCACCGCCGCCCGCGTTCACCGCCACGGCATAGGCGCCGTATCGCGGTTTCAGGTCCGGCTCCCACGCGAAATTGAGCGTGGGAAATCCGAGCGTGCGGCCAAGTTTCCGGCCGGCCTGCACGACGCCTTCGGCGGCATAGCATTCACCGAGCAAGTCGTTGGCCTCCTCGACCGACCCCTGTTCCAGCAAAGTGCGGATGCGCGAACTGCTGACGGGCTCACCGCCGCGGTTGAGACGCGGCACAATGTGGACGGTGAGGCCGATCCGGCGGCCTTCCCCGACCAACAGCGCGACATCGCCCTCACGGCCGCGGCCGAAACGGAAATTCTCGCCGACATAAACCGTCGCGAGCTGCGGCAGGCAGCGTCGCAGGAACTGCACAAACTCCGCCGCGGTCGTGCGGGCGAATTCGGCGGTGAAGTTCTGCTCCACCACGAAGTCGAGGCCGAGCGAGTCGAGCCGCCGGCGCTTCGCGGCCCGATCGAAAATGAGCCGGGCCGGCGCGGCGGGCCGGAACAGCACGCTCGGGTGCGGCCAGAACGTCAGCACGCCGGAGAGTCCCTTGGACAGACGCGCCGAAGCGGCCGCCGCCGCGATCACCGCGCGGTGGCCGACATGGACGCCATCAAACATCCCGATGGCGAGGTGCAACGGTCGCGCGGGCAGACGCACTTGCGCGAGGTCCTCGAAATGCAGCGGCGTGTTCACAGCGCCACCATAGGCGCCGCTTCGTAGACCGGAATCAATTTTTTCTCGATGTCCGGCAGCGACATTTTCTCGAGCTCGTCGAGCGGCGTGCACCGGGCGATGGTGAACTTGCCGCTGCCGGTGCGGCGCAACGCCGAAAGGTGCGCGCCACAGCCGAGCTTGGCGCCGAGGTCATGCGCGATGGTGCGGACATAGGTGCCCTTGGTGCAGTCGAGGCGGAACGTCAGTTTCGGTGGCGCGAACGAAAGCAGTTCGAACGCCGCAACGCGGATGAAGCGCGGCTCGCGCACCACTTCCTCGCCCTTGCGCGCCAGCTTGTAGAGTGGCACGCCGCCTATCTTGATGGCGGAAAACATCGGGGGCATTTGGTATTGGTCGCCGAGAAAGGTGTTCATCGTCTCACGCACTTGCTCCTCGGCCAACGGCGGCACGGGGCGCGTTTCCATGACCTCGCCGTCGGCATCCTGCGAATTGGTGGTCACCCCGAGCGTCACCTCGCCTTCATAGATCTTGTCGACGCTGATGAGGTATTGCGAAATGCGGGTCGCTTTGCCGATGAGCATGATCAACAAGCCGGTGGCGGCCGGATCGAGCGTGCCGGCGTGGCCGATGCGTTTGATCTGGAGCTTGCGCCGCAACCGATAGACGACGTCGTGCGAAGTCATGCCCGCGGGCTTATCCACGAGGAGAACGCCTTCCATTTCCTTGACCGGGTGCAGACTCATGAGGGGGAGCGGCCGGCGGTCTCGCCGATGCGAAGCGTCAAAGCGGCGAGCAGCTTGGGATAAAAATTGGCGAGCGTGTCGGGGTAATTCAACCCCGCCGCGCTGGCGTGGCCGCCGCCGTTGAATTGGCTGGCGATGGTGTCCATCCGGTAGGCTCCGTTCTGCGCGCGCAAGCTGGCCTTGATGACGCCGGGACGCTCCTCGATCAACACGCCGATGTCGACGCCGTCGAGGGAACGCGCGTAGTCGACGAGGCCCTCAGTGTCCTCGACGGTCGCGCCCGTCTGGTCAAAAATCCCATGGGGCAGCACGCCGATGCAAACCCGGCCGCCACACTCAAACCTGAGCGAGCTGATGTAATGGCCAAGGAGCTTGAGTTTGCCGAATGACTCGCGCTCGTAGAGTTCCTGCCCGGCTTGGGCGGGGCTGGCCCCAGCCGCAAGCAACGCGGCGGCAAGCTCGAAGACGCGCTCGGAAGTCGACGCAAACCGAAACTGGCCGGTGTCAGTCATGATGCCGGTGTAGAGGGCCTGCGCCGTGGTGGGATCAATGGGCAAACCCGCGTCGAGAAAAATGCCGGCCAACACTTCGGCCGTGGCCGCCGACCGGGTATCGACAAAATTGTGGCGCGCAAAACCGCCGTTGGACAGGTGGTGATCAAACGACGCGAGTGGTGTCGGGTAGAGTTTTTTCACTTTCTCTCCCGCTCGACCGTGGTCGGCACAGTCAGTGAAGATCGCCATGCGGCCCTCGTGCGCCACCGCATCACGCTGAAAAAACGGCGTGTCGCCGACGAGAAACTTGATGCGCCGCGGCACCGGGTCGGCATTCACGCAGAGGGCGTCGACGCCGCGGGCGCGCAG
>JANXWT010000211.1 GCA_025351035.1 Opitutia bacterium
TCTCCACATCGACGTAGCGCAACCGCTGGGCGCGGTCGCTCCAGAGAAGCTTCTTGCTGTCGGGCGACCAAATGGCGCCGTAATAATAGGTGTCCGCGTTCTTGGTGACTTGCACGGCGGCACCGCGGCCGTCCTGCGCGCGCACCCAGAGTTCGTTTTCGCCAGTCTCGTCGGAGAGGTAGGCGATCCATTTGCCGTCGGGCGACCACGAGGCGTCGCGCTCATGCGCGCCGGAGGTGTTGGTGAGATTGCGCGTGGCACCGTTCTTGGCGGGCACCGTGAAAACTTCGCCGCGGGCGACGACGACCGCGCGTTTGCCGTCGGGCGAAGGCGCGACATCGGTGACAAATTTCGAGACGTTGACAATGCTGTTGCGCGAGCCGGCGGCGTCTTCCTTCACCGTGACGGGCACCTGGCGGGCCTTTTCAGTCTTGAGGTCGAAGTGCCAGAGGCAGCCGGCCTGCTCGAAGACGATGCCGCCCTTGCCGAGCGAGGGGAATTTGATGTCGTAATCCTTGAACGTGGTGTGTTGCGCGGTCTTTTTCGTCGCGACGTCATAGGAGTAGAGGTTGAAGCGGCCGTCGCGCTCGGAGACGTAATAAATTTTGTTGTTCGGCGACCACATCGGCATGATGTCCTGCGCGGGATTGTTGGAAACGTTTTCGATCGTGCCGGTCTTGAAATCAAAGATCCAGATCTCGTCGGCCATGCCGCCCACGTAACGTTTCCACGTGCGGAATTCGCGGAAGACGCGGTTGTAGGCCATCTTCGTGTCGTCGGGCGAATAGGAGACGAAACCGCCGCGGGGCACCGGGATTTGCTGCGGCACCTCGGCGTCAAGGCCGACGGTGTAGAGCTGGCCGATGAAGTCGTTGAAGGTCCGCATGCGTGAGCGGAATGCGATCTCGCTGGTCTTGTTTTTCCACGACATGACGATGTTGTTCGGTCCCATGCGGTCGCTCACGTCGTCGCGGTTGAGCGTGGCGGTGTAGGTGAGGCGCTTCGGGGTGCCGCCGTCGGCGGGCATCACAAAGACTTCGGTGTTACCGTCGTATTGCGCGGTGAACGCGAGTTGGGCGCCATTCGCGGAGAACCGCGGGAACGTCACGTAGCCGGGTGCGGTGGTGAGGCGGCGGGCGGTGCCGCCATCCATGCCGACCGCGTAGAGCTGGCCGGCGTAAGTGAAGACGATCTCCGCACCGTTGGTGGCGGGGAATCGGAGCAGGCGCGTCTGCGACGAGTCTGCGGAATTTTGGGCGAGGAGCGAACTGGCGGACAGCGCCAGAGTGAACAGGAGACGGGATGGTATCGTCATGGCGGAAGGCGGTAATTTGGTAACCGGCAACTGACCGAGGTAAACCAAATACCGACCAAAGGCCTGACTCCGCAGGTTAACTGTGTGTTATTTGCGGTCAGTTCGCGGCGGGGTGGTGCACGAGGACCGCGACGAGGTGCTGCGTGACGCCCGAAAACGGTATCGCCTCCGGCGAAAATATCCAAACATCACGCGCAGAGGATGGGGACCGAAGTGTCGGAAAACGTGATCGGGTGCTGGCGGGAGTTGGCTAAACTCAGACGGTCTCGAGCAGCTTATAGAGGCGCGCGACCATTTTGGCCGGGTCCTCGAAGAGGCCGGCGGAGATGAGCGCGTTGTCGAGGAGCTGCTCGGCGACGAGCTGGGCTTTCTCGGGCGAACTCGTGCGCGTGGCCGCGAGGCGTTTGATGACGGCGTGGCGCGGGTTGATCTCGAGATTCACCTTCACGGGTTCGTCGGCGCCGCCTTCGTCGCGTTTCATGGTTTTCATCATGCGGCGCATCTGGGGCGTCATGAACTTGTCGGCGTTGGTCGCGAGCGCGGGCGAGCCGACGAGGCGGTCGCTGGCCTTCACGTCGGCGACGTGCGTGCCGAGCGTGGTCTTGAGCCACTCGGTGAGCTCCTTGATTTCGGTTTCGCTGAGCGACTCACCAGTCTGCGGAAGATCCTCGAGCTTCACGTCGGCGTGATCGGCGGCGGTGAGTTTCTTGCCGTCGAACTCGCGGACGTTGTTGAAGACGTATTCGTCGACGGGCTCGTAGCAGAAGAGCACCTCGAGATTGCGGGCCTTGAAGCCTTCGAGATACGGGCCGGCCTCGATGGCGGCTCGGCTGGCGCCGTTGAGGTAATAGATTTCTTTCTGCGCGTCCTTCATGCGCGTGACGTAGTCGGCGAGGCTCGTGGTCTTGCCGGCGTCGGTGAGCGACGACTCGAAGCGGAGAAGTTTCACGAGCTGGTCCTTGTGCGTGTAATCGAGCGCGGCGCCCTCCTTGAGGAAAATGCCGAAGGCGGCGTAGAACTCGGCGTAGGCTTCGGGGCGCTGCGTGGCTTCCTCGTCGAGGAATTTCAGGAAGCGTTTCGTGATGACCTTGTTGAGTTTTTCGATGAGGGCCTTGTCCTGCATCGTCTCGCGCGAGATGTTCAGGGGGAGATCCTCGCTGTCGACGACGCCTTTGAGGAAACGCAGCCACTCGGGGAGCAGGTCCTTCGGCGCGGCATCGATGAGGATTTTGCGGCAGTAGAGCGAGACGGCTGGCTCGAGGCGCGCGAAGCCGAATTTCTCGGTGTTCTCCTTCGGGACGAAGAGCAGTGCGTTGATCGAGAGCGGGGCGTCGGCGGAGAAATGGAGGCGGAGACGCGGCTCGTCCCAAGCGTGCGCCTGGAACTTGTAGAACTCGGTGTATTCCTCGTCCTTGATTTCGTTTTTGCTGCGGAGCCAGAGCGCTTGGACAGTGTTGAGGCGTTTGCCGTTCAGATTGATCGGGTAGCCGACGAAGGCGCTGTAGCGCTCGATGATGGCCTTCACGCGCGATTCGGTGGCGAACTCGGCGCAGTCGTCCTTCAGTTCGACGACGATCTTGCAACCTCGACGCTGGTCGACGCTCTCTTCGATCTCGTAGCTGCCGGCGCCGTCGCTCGTCCAGAGGTGGCCGGGCTCGGCCGCGCGCCACGAGTGGGAATAGACCTTTACGGACTTGGCGACCATGAAGGCGCTGTAGAAGCCGACGCCAAATTGGCCGATGAGGCCGGCGTTTTTTTGGCCACCTTCACCAAGGGCCTTGAGGAAAGCCTTCGAGCCGGAGTGGGCGATCGTGCCGAGATTCTCGACCAGCTCGGATTGGGTCATGCCGATGCCGAAATCCTGGATGGTGATCGTTTTCGCCTTGTCGTCGGTGGTGACGTTGATCTCGAGTTCGGCCTGGTCATCGAAGATTTCCTTCTCGGTGATCTGCGTATGGCGGAGCTTCTCGAGGGCGTCGGAGGCGTTGGACACGACCTCGCGAATGAAGATTTCCTTCTCCGTGTAGAGCGAGTGGGTGACGATATCGAGGAGCTGGGCGATCTCGGCTTGGAAGGCAAATTTCTGGGGAGTGGCGGTGGACATAGTAGCTGGAGTGAGGTGGTGGTTCTTAATTGGGAAAAGAGGCCGGCAACTTACAGCACGTCTGGCAAAAATCAAGGAGGGTGAAAGGCGGGCCTTGTGGTGCGGGCAGTTTTTCTGCCGCAACCAAGCTAAAAATGGCGGAAGGGGAGGGATTGACTCGCTTTGCTCGGGACTGCGTCCCCCAAGCCTGCGGCTTTGTCCAGATTCCTCCTCCACGGCCGCTGCATGGCCGCCCACCGCGTCCCGCGGTAACGCCATTTGGCTTCGCCAAATGGCGGAGAGGGAGGGATTCGAACCCCCGGAACCTTGCGGTTCAGCGGTTTTCAAGACCGCCGCGATAGACCACTCTGCCACCTCTCCGTGTGCGCCGGCGCGCGATTTCGCGCTGGCAGCGTTGGCAAATAGCTCGCAGTGTCCAGCCCGCAAGTTCGCCGTGTCGGGCCAGACGCCGAATCCGCTCTCGCCATGCCCGCTTCCCAGAGTCACGTCGCCGAAATGCAAGGCCTCTACGGACCGTTTACCGTCGCGGAACGGGTTGTGCAAAAAATCTGGCGCCAATTGGATTTTGATATCCAGCGCGCGGTGTTGACCGACGGCCGGCGACTGGAAGTGTTCGCGCCGGGCAGTTGGAACCTTCTGGGCGGCCCCGACTTTCAGGGCGCGCGCTTGCGCATCGCCGAGACAGAAGTAACTGGTGACATCGAGGTGCACTTTCATGCGCGCGACTGGGCGGTGCACGGACACGAACGCGATCCAGCCTACCGCAATGTCGTTCTGCATGTCGTGCTCTTTCCGCCCGGCGAACACGAACGCATCGCCATAGGCGGAGACGGACGGGAGCTGCCAACGCTGTTGTTGCTGCCGGTGCTGAACCGCGATCTGGAGGAATATGCGTCCGACGACGCTCTGGAGAACATCACGGCGCGCGCGGCGTGGCGGCGATTCGCCGTGCTGGGCGATTTACCGCTATGCGAACGACGGACTCTGCTCCAAAAGCACGCGGAGATGCGCTGGCACCAGAAAGTGCGGTCGGCTCGATTGCGGCTGGAGAAAATCGGCTGGCGTGAGGCCGCCCACCAGACGGCATTGGAAATTCTCGGCTACCGTTTCAATCGGGCCGCGATGCTGGGGATCGCGACCCGCTATCCCGCGAAAGCTTGGACGGGTGACCTAGACACAGGCGAACTCTGCGAAGCCCACCGGGCGCTCTGGCAACTGCAGGGAGTGCGACCGGCAAACCACCCGCGGCGGCGCTTGCAGCAATATCAGTCTTGGGCAGTGAAGTCACCCGACTGGCCGGCCCGGCTGCTATTGCTTGGCGCGGTGTTACCGGGGGGATTTTCGGCCGGCCCCGCGACGGGCGAAGTCCGCGCCGCGATTGGTCTCGCGAGGTGGCGCGATCGATTTGTGCGTGAGATCACAGCCGGCGTCGTCGGCGGCACGCGGCTCGACAATCTGGTGTGCGACGGATTCCTGCCGCTGCTGGCGGCGCACACGGGTCGCGACTTGTTTGGGCTCTGGTTTCACTGGTTCGCCGGCGACTTGCCGGATCAGGTTCGCTCCATGCTGCCCAAGCTGGGGGTGACGGAGGGTCGGACACAGCCGCTTTGCCATGGCTACGGGCAAGGCTTGCTGGGCTGGATGTTTGCCCAAGACTCTGGTGCAAGTCGCTGAAGACGAGAAACTGGCCGGATGCTTGACAAGCGTTCGCGCCGTTTAATATCTTCCACCTCCTACAAATAGTTCACTTTCTAGAAGTGGGCCCTCGGGTCCGCTTTTTTTTTCCACACATCAATACACACACCATGAGCAGCGAAATCCTGTCCGTCCTCGAATACATGGAGAAGGA
>JANXWT010000213.1 GCA_025351035.1 Opitutia bacterium
GATCGATGCCGGCCGCAACGAAGTCCGGCAGGAACGCGCCGGCAAACTTCAGTTTCGTGGAATACACCACCGCGTCGTAGATGCCGCGGTGCCGCACCTCCGGCTCGACGGTGCCCGACACCGCCAGCTTCTCCGGCAGGAAATACGCCATGGTCCACTGCAGGCCCGGCTCCTCCACCGGCACGACCTTTTCACCCACGATCTTCTGACGGACCAGGGTCGTCTTGTAGGCATAGGGCACGGCCAACACCGGGCCGGTGACCTGCTGCGCCTTGCCCCACAACCCGGCGATCTCCGCGGTGGCCTGGAGTTGGTAGCCGCGCCGCTCGCGCAACACGCCGTGCGTCATTCCGAGCGGGATGTGCAGCAGCGCGATCAACAGACAGATGCCGGTGATCTTGAGAAAGACCGAAAGCCGGCGGGAGCCCGGCGTGGGGATGACAGGTGGTTGTGCAGTATCCATGCCGCCATCCTGCCGGGGCTGTGTGAAGCCCGTGTGAAGTCCAGATGAAATCGCGCGGAATTATTCACCACCAAGACACGGAAGCACAAAGAACCGACCTCCTGTCTTAAATCTCTGTGTCTTTGTGTCTCTGTGGTGAAAACCGGTTCAAGATGCCGGCACCCACAGCGTCGCGCGGGCCCCGCCTTCGGGGCGGTTCGCCAGCGCCGCGTCGCCGCCGTGCAGGTGCGCGATCTCGCCCACCAGCGCCAAGCCGAGCCCCGTGCTTTTCTTTTCCGAGCCCGGCCGCGGCAGCGAATAGAAACGGTCGAACACGCGCGGCAGCGCGTAATCGGGCACACCCGGGCCGCCGTCCTCCACCGTGAAAACGATTTGGCCGTGCGCGTGAGTCGCGCTCAGGGAAACTGCACCTCCGCTCGGCGAGAAATCCAGTGCGTTCTGCAGCAGATTGACCAGTGCCTCGCGCAACAGCACCCGCTCACCGCGCAAAGTCGCGCCGGCGGCATGCACCGTCAGCGTCACGCGGCTCGCCGCGCAAGCCGGCCCGAGCACCCCGGCCGCTTCGTTCATCAAGTCGGCAACGTTGATCGGCTCTGTCTGCCCAAGCGCCTTGCGCGCTTCGAGCGACGACAACTCCAGCAGCCGCTCGACGCTCTGCTGGATGCGCGCCGCCTCGCTCCGGATGTTGCCGAGAAATTTCTTTCGCTGCTCTTCCGGCATCGCCTCATCCATCAGTTCCGCCGCGCCGCGAATCGCCGCAAGCGGCGCCTTCACTTCGTGAGCGAGGGCCTGCGTGTAGCGCTCGACGTGTTGCCGGCCTTCCAGCGTGTCGCGCATTTCCTCAAACGCCTGGCCGAGTTCCGCGATCTCCGTGGCCCGCGAGGGTGGCGGCGCAGCCGGCCGGCCGTCTCGGGCGGTCCGCACATAGGCCGTCAGGCGTTCGAGCGAGCGGGTGAGCCGCGTGGCGATCCACCAGCCGGCCACGATCATCACAAGCGCGATCGCCCCCGCCGACCACACGAGCCGCCAGCGCGCGGCCCGCACGCCCTCGACCACCGACGACAGTGGACGGCCCACACCGACCCACCCTAGCAATTCGTCGCCCCGCCGCACGCGCGCCGCCACCCGCAATTCGTTCCCGACTTCCGCGACATTCGAAACCGTGTAGTTTTCCGACGCCGCCGGGCCGCCGCCCCGCTGGGTCCACTGATAATTCTGTCCCTGATCGCGACCCGTCGAATCGAAAAGCACCCGGCCCGCGCGGTCGCAGGCAAACACCCGCAGCCGGTCGGCGCTCGGCGGCATAGTGGCGAGCTGGCGCGCCCAGTCTTCCTCCGGCATGGCCGGCGCCACCAACGCCGCCAGATAGACGGCCGTGTCGCCCATCACCCGGCGCATCGACTCCACATAACGCAACCGCACATCGCGCAACACGAGGCCCATCATGACGGTGAACCCGATCGCCGAAGCCGCGACGTAGACCACAAAGATGGCGGTGCGAATTCTCATGCTTCGCGCAGCGAATAGCCCAGCTCGCGGTGCGTGATGATCGGATCAGCGTCCGGCGCGACAGCGCGCAGCTTCGCGCGCAGCGTCTTGATGTGCGCGTCCACCGTGCGGTCGAGCGCCGCGCCGGGATCGTCCCACGCCGCCGTCATCAGTTGGTCGC
>JANXWT010000230.1 GCA_025351035.1 Opitutia bacterium
GACGCCGCTGAAGCCGCCGGTCGGAAAAGTAATCTGGAAAGAGAACTCGGCCTCCTTGGTGCTGAAGAACTCGTCGTTCACCCGCGTGGCGAACTTGGAAGTCTGCTCCATCGTGGAATTGGCCGCGGTATTCACGATGCCGAAGACGACGCCTTGGTCTTCCGTCGGGGCGAGCTCGGTGGACATCGAGGAGAGGATGAAGAGCGGGAAAATGAGAAACGCGATGACGCCCCACACGGTATAGACCACCGGACGGGCGTTGAGCGTGCCGTCGAGCACGCGGCCATAGGCGGCTTTGAGGCGGTCGAAGGCGTGGTTCACGAACCCGGCGAACCCTTTCTCCTCTTCGGCGGCGCTGCGCAGGAAATAGGCGGCCATCATCGGTGAGAGTGTCAGCGCCACAATGCCGGAGATCAGCACCGCGCCCGCGAGCGTGATGGCGAATTCGCGGAAGAGCGAGCCGGTGAGGCCGCCTTGGAAAGCGATCGGCGCATAAACGGCGGCGAGCGTGACGGTCATCGAGATGATGGGGCCGATGAGCTCCCGCGCGCCGACGATCGCGGCGTCGAACGGCGTGCGGCCCTCGCGCAGGTGGCGTTCGACGTTTTCCACGACCACGATGGCGTCGTCCACCACGAGACCGACCGAGAGCACGATGGCGAGCAGCGTGAGCAGATTGATCGTGAACCCGCAGACCTGCATCAGGAAGATGGCGCCGATGAGTGACACCGGGATCGCCACCAGCGGCACGAGCGCCGAGCGCAGCGAGCCGAGGAACAGGAAGATGACGATGACGACGATGAGTAGCGTCTCGGAGAGCGTCTTCACGACCTCGCGGATGGCATTGTCGATATATTTGGTGCCGTCGTAGGCCACGCCGCCGGTGAAACCGGAGGGAAACCGCGCCTGAAGGTTGGTCATCTCGGCGCGCACGCGCTTGGTAACATCAAGGGAATTGGAATTCGGCAGCACCCAAATGCCCATGAAGACAGCGTCCTTGCCGGAGAAGCGCACCTCGGCGTCGTAACTCTCCGCACCGAGCACGACGTCGGCGACATCGGAGAGCCGGATGAGCGCGTTCTTGTCCTCACGAATGACGAGCCGCTTGAAGTCGTCGATGGTCACCAGGCTGGTGTTGGCCGTGAGATTGACCTGGATGTAGGCCCCCTTGGTCTGGCCGACGGCGGCGCGGACGTTGTTATTGGCGAGGGCTTGGCGGACCTGCGTGGGACTGATGTTGAGCGCGGCAAGCCGGTCGGGTTTCAGCCAGACGCGCATGGCATAGGTGCGGCCGCCAAGAAGGTCGGCGCGCTGCACGCCCTCGATCGCACTAAGCGCAGGCTGCACGACGCGGACAAGGTAGTCGGTGACTTGGTTCGGCTGGAGCGAGGCCGCGCTGAAACTCAGATACATCGAAGCGAACGCGGAGTCGGCCGGCACAAGACTGACCGAGGGCAGCTCGGCCTCGGGCGGCAGGTCGTTGCGCACCTGATTGACGCGCGAGTTGATCTCGGCGAGCGCCTTGGTGCCCTCGTAGTTGAGCTTGAGGCGGGCGGTGATGATGGAGACGCCCTGCAAAGACTGGGATTCGATATACTCGATGCCATCGGAGGCGGCGATGGCGCGCTCCAAGGGGCTGGTGACAAAGCCGCGCACGAGGTCGGCGTTGGCGCCGATGTAGGGCGTGGTGACAATGATGGAGGCGACTTCGCTCTTCGGATACTGGCGGACGTTGAGCGAACGGACGGCTTGCAGACCGGCGATAATGATCACGAGGTTGACCACGATCGCCAGCACGGGACGGCGGATAAAAATGTCGGTGAATTTCACGGCGGGGCGTGGTTGCAGAGTTGGGTCGCGGGTGCCGCGCTCAGGTATTCGCGGGCTTGGGGGCGAGCTCGGCCTTCGGCGCGAGCGAATTGTCGATATGCAGCTTGCGGCCGTTGCTGAGCTTGAATGCGCCGGTGGTGACGACTTCCTCGCCCGCCTGCACGCCGGAGAGGATGTTGACGAAGTCACCGTGCGACTCGCCGACCTTGACGACGCGCTGCTCGGCGATTTTGACCATTCGACCGGACTTCGCGTCCTTGGTTTCCTTCGCGACGAAAACGGTGTCGCCATACGGCTGATAGTAAATGGCCATCGCGGGGACGCTGACGACGCGGGTTCTCTCGGGTGCGACGACCGACACGTTCACGAACATGCCGGGGCTGAGCAGTTCACCGGCGTTGGCGAAAGTGGCTTCGACGCGCACGGTGCGGCTGGTGACGTCGATCTCAGGGCTGAGCGCGGTGACGCGGCCCTCGAAGATCACGCCGGGACGGGCGTCGCTGGTGAGCCGCACGGTGTAGCCGGCCTTGATTTCAGAAACCTGCTGCTGCGGCAGGGAAAAATCGGCATGGATCGGGTCGAGTGCCTGCAACGTGACGATGGGATTCCCCCGGTCGAGGAACTGGCCGAGGTTGACCGTGCGGATGCCGACGCGCCCGGAGAACGGCGCACGCATCGACTTTTTCTCGAGGGTGGCTTGCAGCGACTTCACGTCGGCCAGGCTCTGCTTGTTGGCGGCATCGACGGCGTCGAACTCGGATTTTGAAATCACGTTGCGCTCCTGGAGATCGCGGGCGCGAGCGATGTTGACCTCGGCGAGCGCGGCCTTGGCCTGCGCGGCGGCGAGCTGCGCGCGTTCGACCTCGGAATCGAGTTCCACGAGCACGTCGCCGGCCTGCACGCGGGCGCCGGACTCGAAGGCGATGCGCTTCACGGTCCCCTGCCCTTCGCTGG
>JANXWT010000232.1 GCA_025351035.1 Opitutia bacterium
GTCATCGGCCAGCAGATCCAAAAGAACATTGAGCAGGCCATCGCCGATCTGCGCGCCCAATATGCCAAGGTCCGGGATTCCGAGCAATCCATTGACCGCGAATACCGCGAGGCTGAGAAGGATCAATTGCGGCTCGGCGAACTTTCAGTCGAATTCAAGAGCTTGGAGAACCAGGCCCAAGTCGCGAAGAACAATTATATTCAAATCCTCGATCGTCTGAATCAGACGACCACGTCGAAAAATCTTGAAAACATGCCCGTCAAGCCGCTCGACCGTGCGACGGCCAGCGGCAGCCCTTACACGCCCAACATCAGGAATATCGTCAAAACCTGCTCCGGCATCGGCTTCATGATTTTTGCGGCCATCGCCATCGGCCTGAGCCTCCTCGACGATCGCGTGAAGAGCGCTTGGGACGTCGAGGGCTTCATAGGTGTCAACCTCCTCGGCATCATTCCCGAACTCGCCGACGTGCCCGATTCGGAAAAGCATGCCCTAGTCACCACTAACAAGACCTCCTCTGGTTCCGAGGCCTTTCTCAGCGTCTATAGCGCTGTCAAGATTCAATCAAAACTCGACTTCCCGAAATCCATCCTCGTCACCTCCACAATCCCCGGTGAAGGCAAGACGATGATCAGTTGCAATCTGGCCGCGTCGTTTTCCCGCCATGGCAAAAAGGTGCTCCTCGTTGACTGCGACTTGCGCCGACCGATGCTGCACCGCCACTTTAAACTCACCAACGAACTTGGCATCATTGTCTGGTTTGAAGCCGGCGCGAAAAACTCGGGAGACCCCCTGCACGACGTCACCCTCGGCATCACGAAAGTAGACGAAAACCTGTATCTTCTCCGTTCGGGCGGCCGGTCGAAAAGTCCCACCGAGCTCCTGGAAAACGCCGTGTTTGGAGAATTTCTCGATTCCCTCACGCACCACTTCGACCTCGTCATCATCGATTCCCCGCCGATGGGTGCCGTCACCGACGCGCTGCTGATCGCCAATCTCACCGACGAAGTTCTCTACGTGTGTCGGTTCAATCACGCCTACCGCAAACACATTCGTCTTTACATCAAGCAGCTTCGGGAAAGTAAAAACGAACTCCTCGGCATTGTGCTCAACGGCCTCTCCCCGCGCCGCATCGAATACTACTCGAACTATCGCTATTACCGCAGCTACAAGAAATATTACGGAGCACAGTCGTAAGGCAGGCCGCATGTAGTCGTGGCTGACTCCGGACGCCCGACGTGAAATGCTTGGCCCGCGCTTGGTTTGTCCGCCATGGTCTTGGCGACCGAGGCGGCTTGGGCCGCCGCCATCGCAAAGGCGATTGCAGGCGTCCGACCACTCCGCCAATCTGCCGCCCGATGCTCTCCGCTTTTCTTCCTCCGAATTTCGACGCCACCAAGCCCGTCGCCCTCATTGCCGGCCGCGGCGATTATCCCCTCCTCGCCGCCGCCGCCATTCGCCGCACCGGCGTGCCCCTGCGCCTCATCGCGATGGATGACGAGACCAGCCCAGAACTCGTCGCCAGCTTTGCCGCCGCCGACCGCGTCACGCTCAACGTCGGCCAAGTCGGCAAAATGCTTGCCGCTCTCCGCGGCTTTGGTGCCGGCTACGCTCTCATGGCCGGCCAAGTGAAGCCCAAAAAACTTTTCCACGGTCTCACGCCGGACATCAAGGCCGCGCAGATTCTTCTCTCCCTCAAGCGCCGCAATGCGGAGACCATCTTCGGCTCCATCGCCGCCGAGATCGAGAAACTCGGCGTCACTCTGCTCGACGCCCGCGCCTTCCTCGACGAACACCTCGCCACTCCCGGCTCAATGACCGGTGGCCCATTCCCCGTCGAACAGGAATACCTCGACCACGGCATCCACATTGCACGCGAGATCGCCCGGCTCGACATCGGCCAGGGCTGCGTCGTCCGCAAGGGCACCGTCATCGCCGTCGAAGCTTTCGAAGGCACCGACGACATGCTGCGCCGCGCCGGCCAGTTCAAAACCGATGAGACGCTCTTCGTCAAAACCGTCAAGCCTCAGCAGGATTTCCGCTTCGATGTCCCCGTATTCGGCCTGCGCACGCTGCAAACGATGCACGAGGCCAAGCTCGGTGCCGCCGCTCTCGAAACGGGCAAAGTCATCGTGCTCGACCGCCCGGCCGTGCTGCGCCAAGCCAAAATCTGGGGCATCGCCTTGCACGGATTCTGAGCCCCGCCCCAGAGCGCCGCCGGACTTGCACTTTCTCTTCGCCCGAGCACATTCGCCCCATGTCCGCTGACGTCGTCGAAGTTTCCATCAAAGGCCTCATGCCGACGGCCAACGGCTGCGCTGTCTTCCTCGGCAACGACGAAAAAATCTTTGTCATCTACGTCGACCCCAGCGTCGGCAGCGCGATTTCCATGACGATCAGCGGCGTCAAGAAAGAGCGACCGCTCACGCACGACCTCATCGGCCACGTCTTTCTCGGCTTCGGCATCGCCCTCGAACGCGTCCTGATCAATGACGTCAACGAAGGCACCTATTACGCCCGCATCATTCTGCACATGCAGAATGAGCTCGGCCGCAAGTTCCTCGAAATCGACGCCCGCCCCAGCGACTCCATCGTGCTCGCCCTTCAGCAGAAGCGCCCCATCTACGTCGCCCGCCCCGTTTATGACGCGGTGGACGACCAGACCGAAATCCTCGAACGCGTGCTCAAGCAGCAGAAAGACGACGAGAAGGGCGACACCGATCAGTGAGCGCATGACCGCCCCTTCGCGTCAACTCCCGCCGGGCATTTTCCCCGGCCAGCCGCTCACGGCGCTCGCGCCGATGCAGGATGTCACCGACCTGCCCTTTATTCGCGTCATCGCGCACTACGGCGCACCCGACTTGTTCTTCACGGAGTTCTTCCGCGTCCACAGCCAGTCGCGCCCGGAGAAGCACATCCTCCGCTCCATCGTCGAAAACCAGACCGGCCGGCCCGTCTTTGCCCAGCTCATCGGCGAGCATGTGCCGGACATGGTCCGCACGGTGAAGGAACTTCTCGCCTATCCCATCGCCGGCATTGACCTCAACATGGGTTGCCCCGCGCCGAAAATTTACAAAAAAAACGTCGGCGGCGGCCTTCTCCGCGATCCGGCCAAGATCGACGAACTCCTTGGCGCGATACGCGACGCCGTGCCCGGACTCTTCACCGTCAAGATGCGCATCGGGTTCGACTCGACCGCCAACTTCGAGCGCATTCTGGAGCTGATCAACAAGCACTCCGTCGATCTGCTCAGCGTCCACGGACGCACCGTGAAGGAGATGTATCGCAGCGACGTGCATTACGACTTCATCGGAGTCGCCGCGCGCACCGTCCGCTGCCCCGTGCTCGCCAACGGCAACCTCACTTCCGCCGCCAAAGCCGAAGGCGTGCTCGCCGAGACTAACGCCGGCGGCGTGATGATCGGCCGCCATGCCATCCGCAATCCGTGGATCTTCCGCCAAACACGCGAACAGCTCGCTGGCCTCGCAGTCTTCCAACCCACTCTCGCCGATGTCCGCG
>JANXWT010000243.1 GCA_025351035.1 Opitutia bacterium
CTTTGGCCTGCGCAATCGTCGCGGGCTGCGTGAAGAGATCGATTGCAGTCAGCGCAATGGTCTTCGCGGCGACCACCATGCCCTTGAGGCCGATCGCGGTGCCGCCGGCGGCGACGGCTTGCCAACTGTGTGCTGGAGTCCCGGGCACCCAAGTGGCGGTTACAAGGCCGACGGTCGGCACGACCCAGCTCACGTCACCGACATCGGTCGAGCCGCCGGAGGGAGCCACGACCGGCTGGAACGACTGGATGACGTTGGCGTTTTCGACGGGCTGGGCTTTGTCGAGCAGCGTCTGGTTGATTTTCGCGGCGAAGGTTTTTTCGTCGGCGGTGTAGGGCACGCCGCCGACACGCGTGAGGTTCGCGTGCATGAGGCGGCCGAGTGTTTCGTTGGGCAACAGGTCGTAGGTGCCGCCGGTGATTTCCCAATCGACGGTCGTGCCCGTGCCGAGCGCGGCGCCCTTGGCGGCGTTGGTCACCCGTTCCCAGATGGATTTCACCAGCTCGCGGCTCGGGTGGCGGACGTAGTAATAAACCTCGGCGAACGCCGGCACGACGTTGGGTGCTTCACCGCCGCGCGTGATGACGTAGTGGATGCGCGTCTCCTGCGGCACATGTTCGCGCATCATGTTTACCATGACGTCCATTGACTCCACGCCGTCGAGCGCCGAGCGGCCCTTCTCCGGCGAAGCGGAAGCGTGCGAGGCGATGCCGTGGAAACGAAACTTGCCGGAGATGTTCGCGAGCGACGGCGTCATCGTGATGGCGTTGGCGTCGTTCGGATGCCAGTGCAGCACAACGTCGACGTCTTGGAAGAGGCCCGCGCGCACCATGTAGACCTTGCCCGAGCCGCCTTCCTCGGCGGGCGTGCCGTAGAAGCGGATCGTGCCGGTTTGGTGCGTGGCGATCATCCACTCTTTCACGGCGATGGCGGCCTCGGCCGAGGCGACGCCGAACAAATGGTGGCCGCACGCATGGCCGGCGTTCTGGCCGGCGATGGGCGAGCGCTCGGGCACGGCGGCTTGCGAGACGCCGGGCAGCGCGTCGAATTCGCCGAGGATGCCGATGACGGGCGAGCCGCGGCCGAACGTGGCCGTGAACGCCGTCGGGATGCCCGCGACGCCGGCCTCGACGGTGAAGCCCGCGGCCTTGAGCTGTTCCTGCAGGAGCGCGGAGCTCTGCTTCTCCTTGTAGCCGACTTCGGCGAAGCCCCAGATTTTCAGCGCGGTGGTTTCGAAGGCGGCCTTCGTCTCGTCGATGCGGGCGACGACGGCGTCCTTGGTGGTTTGCGCGGACAATGCCGCGGTGGCGACGCCCAGCAGGAGCGTCGTGAAGCGAAGGAGTAACTTCATGGGATCAGTTGTGGGTGGGGCAACTCAGAGCAACTGGCGCTCGCGCGCCCAGCGGACGAACTCAGTTTCGAGTTGGTCGAACGAATCGATGACGAAAAGTGGATCCTGAAAATGCCAGATGTCGTAAGGTTGCGCCGCGAGCGTCTCGGGCGTGTAGGCAACTTTCTTCACCTTGTCGGTGAGCGAGTGCTGCGTCTCGCCGTAGGAGGAGATGATGCCGTTGCCGTAGATGCGGAGACCGCCGGGATTCTTGATCAGGCCAAACTCGACCGTGAACCAGTAGATGCGCGTCAGACCTTCCTCGGTGGCGGCGTCTTTGCAGGCGAGCGCGGCTTGGCCGATCTTCTGGTAGAAATCGGCGAAGCGCGGATGAACGATCATCGGCGTGTGGCCGAAGATGTCGTGGAAACAGTCGGGTGCCGGCGTGTAGTCGAGCTCGCTGCGACCGCGCACATAGTCGGTCGACGGGAAAATACGCTTCGACAAGTAGGTGAAAAAATCGCGCGCATCGAGCAGGCCGGGCGTGCGGCAGACCTGCCAGCCGGTGGCTTTCTGCAATTTTGCCGAGACGCTCGCGAGTGACGGGATGCGATCGCGCTCAAGATCGAGTGACTTGAGGCCGACCAAAAATTCGTCGGCGGCGCGGCCCGGGAGGAGCGTCTCCATGCGCGCGTAGAGCGTCTTCCACACTTCCTGCTCGTCGGCGGTGTAGGCCGGGTAAGGGCACTCGGCGCCGACGGGCAGCGGGCCGGTCAGCTTGTGCGGGAGGCAACGCGGATCGTTGCCGTCCTGCGTCGTGGTCTCGGGGTGGGCGGTGGGTTTCATGCGGCAGGAATGGGTTGGCGTTGTGGTAGCAGTTTTCGGCGAAGAATCTACCGCAAAGCGGTGAGTGGATAAAATTCAGCGATTGAGCAACGCGGCGACGCGGGTGCGGCCGCGCACGCCGAGTTTGACGAAGACGGCGGCAAGCTGCGTCTTCACGGTGAGCGGACTGCGGCGGAGCTCGGCGGCGATCTCCGTCGTGCGCAGGCCTTCGCGGACGCGCATGGCGACTTCGCGTTCGCGCTCGGAGAGCCGGGCCAGCAACGCGACCGCACCGGGTGAGAGCGGCCGGTGCCGGTCGCCGCGCGGCCGGCGGTAATCGAGCTGGATGTGGTAGGCTGGTTCGTCGCCGATGGTCTGGAGTTTCACGCTGGCGTGGAGCCCGCGGGCATTGTCGCTCACAACTTCGGCCGGGCGGCTGGAGTCGGCGTCGAATTGGCGACACGCGGCCACGAGTGCCGCCGGCACGCGGAACGCCCGGCGGGCGCGCAGGGCGGCGGCGTGGCGCTCGCCGTGATTCCACACGGCGCAGGCGCGGGCGGCCTCTTCGTTGAACCACAGCAGTTTCAATTCGCGGTCGAGCAGCAGCAGGCCCACCGGCACATCTTCCAGCATGGCCAGCACATGGGCGAGCAGGGCGGGGGAGGACGGAAGCGTGGAATCGCGGCGCGGCATGACCCGGGACGTTGGGCAGCGCTGGCCGGGCCCGCAAGGAGGAAGCGGGGCCGATTACTCCATTTGGCGTATGGACCGTTGCATCCGATGCGGGTAGAGTCATCTTGCCAATTCGCCCGTCCCCGGCCCGACCCTCAGCCCCCACGCATCATGAGCAGAACCTTCTTCGACAAACCCGTTGAGCGCAAAAGCGGCATCAATCCTCTCGGCCTCAAGAGCTACGATCACCTCGAATTCTACGTGGACAACGCCGATCAGTGGCGCGATTTCTTCGTGAACAAATACGGCATGTCGCCGCGTGCCTACGGCGACAACGCCACCGGCCTCAAGGGTCACCGGTCGCACGTTGTCGGCCAAGGCCGCGTGAACTTCGCGGTTAGCGAGCCGCAGGGTAACTCGGCCGAGGCCGACTTCGTCCGCGCCCAGCTCGCCAAGCACGGCTGCGGCGTCCGTGACGTCGCCTTCCGGGTGAAGGACGCCAAGCACGCCTACGCCGAGGCCCAGCGCCGCGGCGCGAACTCCGAGCGCGGACTCTTCGAGGACGCCAACGTCTCCCACGCCGCCATCGCGGCCTACGGCGACACGATCCACAGTTTCATCGAGCGCAAAACTCCCGGCGAATTTCTCCCTGGTTACCGGAATGTGCCCAGCGGCTTCGGCGACCGCGACATCAACTTCGCGATGATCGACCACGTCGTCGCCAACGTGGACCACATGGACACGTGGGTGAAATACTACGAGGAAGTTTTCGGGTTCGACCTCTTCATGCACTTCGACATCAACACCGGCCGCTCCGCGCTGATGTCCAAAGTCGTCAGCTCCACCGACGGCTGGATCAAGATGCCGATCAACGAGCCTTCGTCCGCCAATTCCCAGATTCAGGAATTTCTCGACCAATACAACGGGCCCGGCGTCCAGCACGTCGCGCTCCTCACACCCAACATCATCGCGACCATCGAGGAGATGCGCCGGATGGGCCAGGATTTCCTCGATGTGCCCGATACCTATTATGACGCCGAATTCGACGAGCGCGTCGGTGCTATCACCGAGAACAAGGATGAACTGCGCAAACTGAAGATCCTTGTCGACCGCGACAATGAGGACGGCTACCTGCTCCAGCTTTTCACGAAGTGCGTGTTCGCGCGCCCGACGCTGTTCTTCGAGGTTATCCAGCGCCGCGGCCGTTCCGTCGGTTTCGGCGAAGGCAATTTCCGCGCTCTCTTCGAGGCCATCGAGCGCGAACAAGCCGCCCGCGGCACGCTCTGACGATACAGAATCCAAGAGTCAGAAGTCAGGAGCCAGTAGTTGCGCCGAGCGCACTGGTTCGTATCCTGACTCCTGAATCCATAACTCCTGACTCCTTCCCCCATGCCCTTCTATCGCACCCTCGGGGCCATGCCCCGCAAGCATCACATCAAGTTCCCGCGCGAACAGGCGACGAGCTTCAAAGGCGAGGGCCTGCACTACGAGCACATCCTCACCACCGAGGGTTTTGATCGCGCCTACAGCATCGTCTACCACCTGCGTCCGCCGACGATGGTGAAAAAGGTCGAGTTGTTCCGCGAGCAGCCGCTCAAGGTCGCCGCGCACGCTCCCCTGCGTCATCATCACTTGAAGACCGCGCAGATGCCGCGCGCGGGCGATCCCTATACCGGCCGCGTGCCGTTGATGTTCAACGCCGACATCACCTGCTTCCGCTGCCGCCCCTCGACCGCGATGGAGAGCGGCTACGATTTCTACCGCAACGGTCAGAGTGACGACGTGCTTTTCATCCACTCCGGCGGCGGCTGGCTGGAGAGCAACTACGGCCGGCTCCGTTACAAGCAGGACGACTACATCGTCATCCCGCGCGGCACCATTTACCGGCTCGTGCCTGACGACATCAGCAAAGAAGACTACCTGATCCTCGAGTCCACCTGGCCCGTGCGCATCCCCGCGCGCTACCGTCACCCCGAGGGCCAGATGCGGCTCGGCGCTCCCTACAGCGAGCGCGACATCCACGGTCCGACCGAAATCATCGCCGAGGACAAGGAAGGCGATTTCGCCGTGCTCGTGAAAGATCGCGGCGCGCGTTTCACCCGCAATATCATGGCCGCGCATCCGTTCGATGTCGTGGGTTGGGACGGCGCGCTCTATCCATTCACGTTCAACGCGAATGATTTTGAGCCCATCACCGGCACGGTCCACCTCCCGCCGCCGATCCACCAGACTTTCGAGATCAAGGGCTACGTCATCTGCACGTTTGCGCCGCGCTACCTCGATCACCATCCGGAGGCGATCAAAGTGCCGTGGGCGCACGACAATCTCGAGGCCGACGAAGTGCTCTTCTACGTGCGCGGCGAGTTTGGTTCGCGCAAGGGCGTCGAGCCCGGCTCGTTCACGCTACACCCGCAGGGCATTCCGCATGGCCCGCACCCGGGCACGACGCTCAAGAGCTTCGCCGCCAAGCGCACCGAGGAACTCGCGGTGATGTTCGACACGGCGTTCCCGCTCGAACTCACCGAGCAGGCTCTCGGCATGGACGACCCGAACTATCCGCTCAGCTGGCTGGGTTGATTAGACAGGATTAACAAAATGGGCAGACTGATCCCGGAATCGCTTTTCTGCATTCCGTTGATTCTGTCCATTCTGTCTAAAGCATGACCCTCGATTTCGCCACTCTCTCCCAGCGCGACGCCTACAACTGGATGATCAACACGATCACCCCGCGGCCCATCGCGTGGGTCTCGACGATCTCCGCCGCTGGCCAGACCAATCTCGCGCCGTTCTCGTTTTTCCAAGGCGTGTGCGCGAAGCCGCCGACGCTCCTCTTCACCGCGGTCAACAACCGCGGCGGCGTAAAGAAGGACACCATCCTCAATATCGAGGCCGTGCCCGAGTTCGTCGTGAACCTCGTGCCTTCCGCGCTCGCCGAGCCGAT
>JANXWT010000270.1 GCA_025351035.1 Opitutia bacterium
CCGGCGTACCAGCGCCTGCGCCTGCTGACCGGCGGTGCCCGGGGTGAATTGGGTGGGCATCCAGCCGGCCATGATCGCAAAAAAAGAGACCACAATCGCAAAAAGAAAAACCGGATAAAGCCGGCAGAAGCGCCGCCAGATGAAGCGGCCATAGGATTCGCCGCGCTCGTGCAGCAGGTGCGTGATAACAAACCCGCTCAGAATGATAAAACCGTCCACCGCATGGGAGCCATTGGCCAGAATGTCGAACGGCGCGCGCAACTCGCCGACGGGTTTCCAGCCGATCAGCACGAGATGCGACACAAACACCCACATGGAGAGCAGTCCGCGCAGACCCTGCAATTCATCGAAGCGCTTCACGTGGCCGGAGGATAATTCATGGTGTGCAGAAGCTGCTCAGTGGTGGTTTTTATAGAGGCGGAGAAGCTCGAGGGGTAATCCCCAGAACATCGTGACCTTGTTGTAGGTGACGTTGGTGTAAGGCATGAGCAGATTTGCGACGGCGCAGCCGCCGAGCCAGTAATAGCGGGTCAGTGGATTTTCCGCCATGCGACGGAGCGCCACGGCACCACAGAGCAGCAGGGGCAGGAGCAGATTGGTGGAGCGACTGAGATCGGCGGCGAGCGCCGTAATCGCGAGCCAGCCGACGGCGGTGCAGAGGACGCCAAGGCGCCACACCGGCATCCCGCCGCGCTGCCACCAATCCAACGGGGCGAACAAAATGATGATCCACGCCGCGCGAAACCCCATCCACCAGCCGATGCGCACGTAGGGCAGATAAATCGGCACGATGGCCAGCGCACCCTCGGCAAATCGGCCCGAGAGCGGATCACCCGACAAGAGCGTGACGCCGGCCCGGACGATCAAGTAGGGCGAGGCTGCGGCCGCGGCGATCAGCATGTCGCGGCGAAACTCCGCCGGCCGGTCGTGGAGCCACCAGCGGCAAAACAACGCGAGCGGCAGGCCGAGCAGAAAGCGTTCGTCCACCCATGGTGCAAGCAGGCCAGCTAACACCAGCGAGGGCCAGCCACGGCCGGCGGCGATCGCGAGCAGGCCGAGCAGAAACCACGCGTCGTTGATGCCATAAACATTGGTGATCGAAAGAATGGCGGCGCTCGCACCGAGGATAATGGTGAGCAGCAGGGCCTCGAGCCGGTCGGCGAGGAGCCGCTCCGCGACGAGCGTCCACGCGGCTGTCAGCACGATGACCCCGACATACGGAATCGCCAACGCACCGTAGCCGGTGAGGCCAACGGCATGGGCGACCAGCGGCGGCAGCAACCGCCAGCGCATCGCACTCTCGATCTCGCGGTCGAAGGGCGACTGGCATTGGTGGAGAAACGTCAGCGCGCGATCCCATTCAAAAGTGCCGGGCCAAGGCTGGCCCATGAGCCAGAATTTCGGACTGAAAAAACACACGCTCAAACCCAGCGAGACGGCGACGCTGACGGCGACGAATTTCCAGCGCGGCAGGCGCTCCAGACGTGCGCTGATATCCAGCAACAGCGCATTCAAGTGCGGGACGAAGGTCCGAATGGGGGAAGCGGGCGAGGAGTCCGGCACAGTTCAGGAAGAAGCGGCGGCGCGATAGTCTTGCACGACCGCCGGGATGCCGAAGGCGATGGCACCGGGCGGCAGATCTTTCGTGACGACCGCCCCGGCCCCGACCACGCAGCCGTCACCGATGGTCACGCCACCGAGGACAGTGACCCCGGCACCGAGCCAGACATCGCGACCGATGCAGGTGGGCTTCAGCACATCAGGCTCCCAGCGGATACGGCGGTCCATCGCGGGCACCGCATGGTTGGAGGATAGAATGCGACAGTGCATCGAAATGAGTGTGTCTTCACTGACGCAAACACCGCCATGACCGTAGATGACGGCGTAAGGGCCGATAAATGTTCGCGAACCGAGGGTGATCTGCCCACCCCAAGCCTCCAGCACTGCGCCGGTCTCGATCCAGCATTGGTCCCCTACAATCAGCCGTCCCGCTTGGCCGGCCCGCATCCCGCGCGAGGCCCGTAGTCCCGCGCCGAGTTTGCTGCCTTGGCCAAGTTGCACCCCGGCCAGTTGAAGCCTTAGTCTCCGCCAAACAGTAAGCAAATGTTGATGAGGTGACATTATGGAATGATTCAACTGGCGGAACGAGACCGGGCCCACTGCTGCCAGCGAAGCATGGTGTAGGCCGGGAAGAATGGCTTTAGCGCGCGCAAAAGCAGACTGCGACTGGTCGGTGGATTTCCTCCCAGCTCACGGCAGAGGGCAATCGCGCGTTCGGTTCCCGGGCGATCTCCCAGACTTGCCAGTGCCCCTGCAGCCTTCTCCGCTTCGGTGGCGATGATGAAGGCAATTTCTTGTATCGGTTGCTCAAGGGCATAGTGCTCAAGAGCCGTAATCCGGCAATTCCAGCTGCGGCGATAATCGTGGCTGAAACTCTGGGAGCGGCGTAGCGAATAAGTGTGCACTTCGGGCAGATGCTTGAAACGGGCGCCACTGCGGGCGAGCCGGATATGCACATCAGCGTCC
>JANXWT010000279.1 GCA_025351035.1 Opitutia bacterium
ACTCCAACGCGACCGCGCGCATATCGGTGTAACTGGTGAACAACACCAGCGAGCCGCCGTGCACCTGCGCTGTGCAAAAACGAATGTAATCCGTGAGCACTTCCAGCGAGAGCCGGGCTTCCTGCGGAGTGGGCAACGGCACGTCGGCCGCCACGTAGATCCGCATGTGGCGCTCAAAATCGAACGGGGACTTTACGGCGACAGCCTCCGCGCCGTCGGCGCCCAGACGTGCGGCGAGCGGCGCGATACTGCCGCCCATCGCCAGAGTGGCGCTGGTGCAGATGACGCTCGTGCGACAACCGAACAGGTGTTTTCGCAATTCCGGCGCCACGTCGATCGGTGCGCTGCGCAGGGTGACGATCGCCTGCCTGCGACCGCTGCGCTCGGCCCAGTAGACGTGGCCTTTGTCGCCCAGCGTGAGCCACTCAGTCAGATCCGTTTGGAGGGCCTTGATGCGCTGTTTTTGCTCGAGCAACTCGTCGTGCTCGCGCCCGTCCTCAAACTTGTCGCCAAGTTTGCCCAGCAGCCGGTGCAACGCGCCGAGCGGTCCATCGAGCATCGGTTCCGCGACACCTTCCTCGCGCACGCGCACGATGGCGCGCGGCGTCAGCATTTTTGCAGAGATGAAATCGAAGAATTGCTTCGCAGCGTCGAGAGCGTCGAGCACGAGCTGCTGCGCGGCGGGGCCACCGTGCTTCCTGAAGAAGCCGCGCTTGGTCCGCGGGTTGAAGAGAAATTTCAGGGCGCGGTCGACGCCGTAGCTGCTGAGTGAAAGGCCGAAGTTGTTCGTGGCGACCTCGGGCACCGTGTGGGCCTCGTCGAGCACGAGGAAGTCGTCGGGGAAGAGCACGCCGCGCGTGTCACGGGAGGCGCCTTGCGCCTGTGCGCCGCCGGCATTGATGAGGGCGAAGAGGAGCGCGTGGTTGACGATGACGACTTGCGCGGTGCGTAGCCGCACCCGGGCGCGTTGGTAGTGGCAGCGCTCGGCGTCACAGTGCTTGCGCGAGCAGGAGGAGGAATCGGCGTTCACAGCGTCCCACACCTCGGAACGGGGCGGCGGCTTCAAATCGTGGCGCAGGCCGGTGGTGGTGGTCTCGGCCCACTTGGCGATGCGCTGAAGTTCCTCGTAGTCGGCGTCGGCGAAGAGGGTCGTGCGGTCGGCGAGCGCGTGGCCGAGGCGGGTCGGACAGAGGTAATTGGATTTGCCCACGAGGACGGTGGACCGGAAATCAGCGTAGCGGGCGAGGGTGGGGCTCGTCTTGAACACGCGCCGACAGATGGGCAGATCTTGTTTCTCGATTTGCTCTTGGAGGGAAATGGTGTGCGTCGACACAATCATTTGCCGGCTTTGGTCAACAGCGTGAATGAGGCCGGGAATGAGGTAAGCGAGGGACTTGCCAACGCCAGTGCCGGCCTCGAAGAGCAGCGGCTCATCGGCGGTCATCGCCGCGGCGACAGCGCGCGCCATTTGCGCCTGCTGGGGCCGGTGTTCGAGCTGCAGGACGGTGCAAAGCTGGCCGGTCTCGGCGAAGATGGCGCGCGCGTGTTCCCGCACCCGCGTCGGCTTGGGGCCGGCGTCCGCAGGCGGGCTGGCGTCGTCGTGCAGGCCAATCATGCGCGCCAATGAGTGGAGTTAACCCCTGCGGAGCAATTGCAAATCCCCGCGAAGGGAAATAATTTGCGGGCCCGGGCGCACCGCACATCCTGCGACGATGGCCACAACTGAAACTCCGCCCGCCGCCTGGACTGAGGACTTGGTGCGCTTCCTCCAAAGCCAGCCAGGCATCGCGGCGGTGCGGGTGAATCCGACGGACCGCAAACTGTCGGTGGCGACGCTTGGGCCCGTGGACACTGCGCGCTTGGCGGAGCACATCGGCGAAGTGCTGCACGCCATCGAGCACAAACTGTCCGAGGGCGGCAAGCGCACGGCGGCGCCCGCGGGCTTCGTCGTCAAGCGGAGCGGCGACACGACCACGGTCGAGCGCCCGACGTGTGTGACGGCACCGGGCTTCTGGCGCTGGACGGACTACAACTTGGCCGAGGAAGAAGACGCGCACGACCACGGTCACGGCGACGAGTGGCGCTTGCTCTCGGTGCTGGCGGCGACGTGCGGTGTGGCGGGCCTCGCGGCGTTTGCCGCCGGGCGCTTGGGCGCGCCAGGCTGGCTGGTGCCGGCGCTTTACGGTGCAGCGCTGATCGCCGGCGGCTGGGATGCCACCATCGACACGTGGAAAAATATCCGGCGAAAGAAACTCGATATTCACTTTCTGATGCTCGCCGTAGCCGTGGGCGCCGTATCGATCGGAGCCTGGGGCGAAGCGACGTTGCTGCTGTTTCTGTTTTCGGCGTCCGGCGCGATGGAGGCCTTCGCTCTCGACCGCACGCAGCGCGAAGTGTCGGCGCTGCTGCACACCGCGCCAAAGCTTGCGACCGTCATCGGTCCCGCCGGTGAGGAGCACGTGGTGAAGGCCGAGACGCTGAAGGTCGACGACCGACTGCTGGTCAAACCGGGCGACATGTTCGCCGCCGACGGCGAGGTCGTGAAGGGGCAGTCGTCGAGCGACGAATCGACCCTCACTGGCGAGTCCGTGCCGGTTGATAAGGCGATCGGTGCGCAGGTTTTCAGCGGCACGATCAATCTCGCTGGTGTTCTCGAGGTGCGCGTGCGGCGGCTGCCGTCGGAGAGCACGCTGCAAAAAATCATCCGACTCATCCAGACTGCCCAGAAGCTGAAGGCACCGAGCGAGCGTTTCACCGACAAGTTCGGAGCCGGCTACACGCTCCTTGTGCTTGGGCTGACGGCGGCCATGTTTCTCGTCTGGTGGCTGGGTTTTCAGTTGCCGGCCTTCCGCAATGAGCCGGACCGATTCTCAGCGTTCTACCGCGCAATGACGCTCCTCGTCGTGGCGAGTCCATGTGCGCTCGTGCTGTCGATTCCGTCGGCGATTCTCGCCGCCATCGCGTGGGGCGCGAAGCACGGCATTCTCTTTCGCGGTGGTGCGGCCATCGAGAAACTGGCGGAGGTCGACGTCGTGGCGCTTGACAAGACCGGCACGCTGACGACGGGCGAGTTGGCCGTGATATCCTACGAGAGTTTTCCGGCCGGCCGCGAGCAGGAGGTGCGGGAACTGGCCTTTGCGCTGGAGAAAAACTCCACGCATCCGCTCGCTCGCGCCATCACGCAGCACGCACGTCAGGTCGGAACTCGCGTTCGCGAAGTGGAGCAGTTTGAGTCGGTCACCGGGCAAGGCGTGCGCGGCAAATTCGCGGAAGGCAGTGTCGTGCTCGGTCGCCGCGAGCTGATCGCCGCAGGGCCGTTCGCCTCGTGGCTGGAAAAAATGCCGGCCGCAGACGCCGAATTCTCCGAAATCTGGGTGCTGGCACCGGGTCTCATCGGTCGCGTGTTGTTGAAGGACCGGTTGCGGCCCGAGTCGCGCGGCGTGCTGGCCGCGTTGAAGGCCGGCGGCATTGTCACGGTGATGCTCACTGGCGACCGCCGGCACACGGCCGAAGCCGTCGCCCGTGAATCGGGCGTCAGCGAAGTGCGTTCCGGCCTCTCGCCTGAGGGCAAAGTCGCGGCCATCGCCGGCTTCGGGAAGGCTGGCCACAAGGTCGCCATGGTGGGCGACGGGGTGAATGATGCGCCTTGCCTAGCGGCCGCCTATGTTTCCGTCGCGATGGGAGCGCGCGGCAGCGACGCGGCGCTTGAACAAAGCGAAGTCATTTTGATGAATGACCGGATCGAGAATTTCCTGTCCGCGCACCGACTCAGTCGCCGCGCGCGCCGTATCATCAAGGAGAATTTGCTTATTTCGCTCGGCACCGTGGTTGTGATGGTCACGACCTCGCTCTTCGGCTTCGTGCCGCTGAGCATCGGCGTGCTCGTCCACGAAGGCAGCACGGTGGTGGTCTGCCTGAACAGTCTGCGCCTGCTCTTGGGGAAGAATCGCTAGCGCAGGGCGCTCAGTCCTCGATCCACACCGGATCGCCGGGACGGACCAGATCGAAGAGTTCGGCGATCTCAATGTTGTGCATTTGCACGCAGCCGCTGCTGGCGGGTGCGCCGAGCTTTTCCTCGTGGTTCGTGCCGTGAATATAAACATAGCGAGCGTAGGTGTCGACGTTGCCGCCGGCATTGTGGCCGGGCTCGAGTCCGCGCAGCCGGAGAATGCGCGTGGTGATGATGTTTCGCTCATTCGCTTCGGCACTGAGTTCGCGGAAGTGACGCCCGGTGGCGACACGGCTCTGGAAAACCATACCCGGCGGCTGGCCGGCGCCGATCTTCTCGGCGATCTCGTGCAGACCGCGCGGCGTGCCGAGCGAGTCCTGCAGGTTGGAGGGCGGCCGCAGCGATGTGGAGATGACGCAACTTTTGCCGAGGACACTGCCGACGTAGAACAGCAGCCGCTGGTTCGCGATTGATACAACGATAAGGCGCTCTGGGAACTTGCGTCCAAGCGCCGCACACTTTGCCTTGGCCCGTTCAAAACATTCTTTCATGGGGAAAATAGTTCTTCTTGAGTCAGTATCGTCGGGGCCACCGGAGCAGTCGGTCAAGAGCTGATTGCCTGTTGCCGGTCCGTGCCTTTCCGCTGATGACCGCACGGTGAGATCGGATTTTCGCCCTTGCGGGTGTCTTAGCCTTGGCGTTTCGTGGCGACTCATTTGGACGATTAGCTCAGTTGGTTAGAGCACCTCGCTTACACCGAGGGTGTCGGGGGTTCGAGTCCCTCATCGTCCACCAGTCTTTGCCGATGAAAATCCTCCTCGCCACCCGTAAAAGCCCTCTCGCCCTCGCGCAGACCGAAATGGTCGCCGCCCGTTTTCGCGAAGTCTTGCCCGGAGCCGAATGCGAGCTGCTGCGCATCGTCACGACCGGCGACCGACAGGCAGAATGGTCGCTGGCCAAGCAGGGCGGCAAGGGTCTCTTCACCGCCGAACTTGAGCAGGCGCTGCTGCGAGGCGAGGCGCACGTCGCCGTCCACAGTTGCAAGGACCTCCCCGGCGAGAATCCGGCCGGCCTCGCCGTCGCGGGTTTCATGCCGCGCGTCGACACGCGCGATGTGCTGATTCTCCGCGAAGGTGTCACCGAGCCCAAGACCATCGCCACGAGCAGCCCGCGCCGGCAGCTGCAGATTAAACTGCTTTTCCCGAACGCCACCTTCACCGAGATTCGCGGCAACGTGGACACGCGCCTCAAGAAAATCGCCAGCGGTCTCGCCGACGCGACGATCCTCGCCGCCGCCGGTTTGACGCGCCTCGGTTTCCACAGTTGGCCCGGGATCGTTTTCCGGCCGCTGAGTTTCGCCGAGAGCGTGCCGGCCGTGGGGCAGGGGGCCATCGCCGTCCAATGCCGCGCCGAGGACGCCGCGAAGTTCGCCGTGGCGCTCGACGCCGCGACCGCGCGCAATGTGAACATCGAGCGCGCCATTCAGACGCAGGTCGGCGGTGGCTGCCAGATCGCGTTCGCCGCGCACGTCGCCGGCGACACGTTGCATTTCTTCCACGAGAAAACCGGTATCCGCACGCTGTCGCTCACGGCTGCCGATTTCGCCAATCCAACTCAAGCCGCCACGCGCGCCCTCGCCGCCTTCAATTTTCATGTCTGACGCAAAACCTCTTTCAGGCCGACGCATCGTCATCACCCGCCCGCGCGAGCAATCGCTTGAGTGGCGCCTCAAGTTCGAGGCGCTCGGCGCGACGGTCATCGAGCTGCCGCTCATCCAAGTCAGCAAGGACGTCAATCTGCAGACGCTCGCGGAAGTCTTCCAGGAACTCGGCGGCTACGAGTGGATCATCTTCACGAGCGTGAACGGCGTGCGGTTCTTCTTCGAGGAGTTCACGCGCGTGTTCGACGACATCCGCGCGTTCGGCCTGATGCGCATTGCCGTCGTCGGCGAGGCGACCGCGGCCGCGATCCGTGAGAAACACCTCCGCGTCGAGATGCAGCCGAAGAAAGCCAATGCCCTCGAACTCGCGCAGACGCTCATCGAGCGCGAGTCGATGGACAGCGCGAAGGTGCTTGTGATCACCGGCAACAAGAACCGCGAGGAACTCGTCACCAAGCTCGAAGAAGCGCGCGCGATCGTCGACTGCCTGCCGGTCTACAAGACCGAGGAAACCGATTTGTCGACCGATCCGGTCGCGAGCGATTTCCGCCAACGCGGGGCCGACGCAATCCTGTTCGCCAGCCCGTCGACCGTGCAGTCGTTCTTCGACCAGGCCGCCGCCCTCAAACTCGCCCCGAAGGCGAAGCGCCCCATCACCGGCAGCATCGGCCCGAGCACGACCGCCGCAATGAAGCAGCTTGGCCTGCCGGTGGATTTCGAAGCGTCCGACGCGTCCTTGGAGTCGTTGGTGCGAAATCTGACGGAGAAGATTTCCCGCGGATAACGCGGATACCACGGATAAGTTTTGCCCTATCCGCGCCCATCAGCGTAATCCGCGGAGAATCCACTCATGAAAGTTCCCTTCCTCGATCTCAAGCTCCAGCACCAACCGCTCCGCGCCGAGGTGATGGCGGCGCTCGGCGACACCTACGACAACACGCGTTTCTGCCTCGGCAAGGACGTGGACGATTTCGAGAAAGCGTTCAGCGCCGCGTTCGGCTACGCGCGCACCCTTGGGATGAACAGCGGCACGTCGCCGCTGCACATCGCATCGATCTGCGGTGGGTTCGGCCCGGGCGACGAGATCATCACGACGCCGTTCACGTTCGCGTCGAGCTGTTGGGGAATCAGCTACGTCGGGGCGAAACCGGTGTTCGTCGACATCGACGCCGACACGTGGTGTATCAGCCCCGAGGCCATCGCCAAGGCGATCACGCCGAAGACCAAGGGCATCGTCGTCGTGCATATTTTCGGACAACCCGCGCGTATGGACGAGATCATGGCCATCGCGAAAGCGCACAAATCTTTCGTCGTCGAGGACTGCGCGCAGGCCGTCGGCGCCACCTACAAGGGCACGACGGTCGGCGCCATCGGCGATTGCGGCACGTTCAGTTTTTATCCGACCAAGAATCTTGGTGCGTGCGGCGAGGGCGGAGCATTCGTCTCGAAACACCCGGCGGTGATGGACAAGGCGCAGCTGCTCCGCGTGCACGGTTCGCCGCGGCGCTACGCGCACTCGGAGGTCGGCTTTAACTTCCGTATGGACGGTTTTCAAGGCGCGATCCTCAGCATCAAGCTCAAGCATCTAGCGAAATGGACTGCGCGCCGCCGCGCCATCGCCGCGAAATACCGTGCGGACATCAGGCTCGCCGGAGTGCAGTTGCCTGTCGTCCCGAGCTACGGCGAGTCGGTGTGGCATCAATTCACACTGCTCCATCCGCAGCGCGACGCCCTGCGCGTGCACCTCGACAAGTGCGGCGTCGGCACCGACATCATCTACCCTGGGCCGATGCACCTGCAGCCCTGCTACGCCTCGCTCGGCTACGCGGCCGGCAGCATCCCGGTTGCGGAGGCGACGAGCGCGCAATGCGTGAGCCTTCCGATCTTTCCCGAGCTGACCGACGAGCAGGTCGACCACGTAGTCAGCTCGGTCAATTCGTTTTGAATACTAAACATTCCCCGCAGTTTGCTGCGGAGTCTTCCAAGTGAGATTAGGGCGGCGTTCAATACAAACAGCCGCAAAGAAGTAGGGGCGCTGGCTATTAGTGTCAAAACCCGGGCATCCCGCCCTTGCCCTTCATCTGCTCCATCTGGCGCATGAGCTTCTTGTTGTTGCCGCCTTTCATCATGCGCATGACTTTCTGCATCTGCTCGAACTGCTTGATGAGCTGGTTGACCTCGAGAACTTTCACGCCGGCGCCTTTCGCGATGCGCATGCGGCGGTTGCCGTTCAAGAGCGCGGGCTTGCGGCGTTCCTGAATCGTCATCGACTGGATGATCGCCTCGGTGCGTTTCATCTGCTGCTCGGCGCCGTCGGGAATCTGCATACCGCTCATGCCGGGCATCATTCCCATGATCGACTGCATCGAACCCATTTTCTTCACCTGCTGCATCTGCGCGAGGAAGTCTTCGAGGTTGAAGTCCGCCTTGCGCATTTTCTCGGCCATGCGCTCGGCTTCGCCCTGATCGATGTTCTCCTGCGCCTTCTCGACGAGCGACACGACGTCGCCCATGCCGAGGATGCGCGACGCGAGACGGTCGGGATAAAAAATTTCGAAGTCGGCGGTCTTTTCGCCGGTGCCGATGAATTTGATCGGCACACCAGTGACGGCTTTGATCGACAGGGCCGCGCCGCCGCGGGCGTCGCCATCGAGCTTGGTGAGGATGAGGCCGGTGAGAGCCAGTGCGTCGTGGAATGCCTTGGCGACGTTGACGGCTTCCTGACCAAGCGCGCCGTCGACAACGAGCAAAACTTCGTCGGGCTGCACGCGGGCGTGGAGGCGCTTCACTTCTTCGATCAGGTCGGCGTCAATCTGGAGACGACCGGCGGTGTCGAACAGGATCACGTCGGCATTCGCGGCCGTTGCGGCCTCGAGACCTTTGAGCGCGATGGCCGGCACATCCTTCGAGACGTGGTCAGCGTAGATGCCAAGTTCTTCCTGCTTCGCGAGAATTTCGAGTTGGTCGATGGCGGCGGGACGATAGACATCGCACGCGATGAGGAACGGGCGCGCGCCTTTTTTCTTGAGAAGCTTGCCGAGCTTGGCGGTCGAGGTGGTTTTGCCCGAGCCGTGCAAGCCGACCATCAGGACTTTCAGCGGGCGTTTGGGGGAGAGCTCGGTCGTGCCCTCGCCGAGGAGTTTCACCAACTCGTCGCTGATGATTTTGACGATCTGCTGGCCGGGTGTGACGGACTTGAGGACCTGCTGGCCAACGCATTGGAGCTGCACGCGGTCGACGAACTCGCGGGCGACCTTGAAGTGCACGTCGGCGGCGAGCAGGGCGGCGCGGACCTCCTTGAGAGTGTCCGCCATGTTTTCCTCGGTCAGCTGGCCGACGCCGCGCAGGTTGCGCAGGGCTTGGGAAAGTTTTTCGGGGAGGTTCGCAAACATGGGAGGCGGCAAGTTGCGCGGGCCAGCGTGACTTGGCAAGCCGCGCCTCGCGCAGGGAACACTTGATTGCGCGCGTGCTTCCTGCACAAGGTGTAGCCGTATGCACACCGCACCGCGCACCGTCGCCATTGTTGGCCGCCCCAATGTGGGCAAGAGTCGCCTGTTCAATCGACTCGCGGGCAAACGTATTTCCATCGTGCACGATATGCCCGGGGTGACCCGGGATGTTGTCACGGCGGAGGTGGCGAATGGTGCTTATACGTTGCTCGACACCGGTGGCATCGGTCTGACCGGCAGCGATACGCCGGCGGCTATCACCAAGGCCTCCGAGGAGCAGGTGCAGTTCGCCATCGAGGCGGCCACGGCGATCCTTTTCACCATCGACGCGCGCGCCGGGGTCACCCCGCTGGACGAGCGCATCGCAAAACTCCTGCGCAAGTGCAAGAGCAAGGTCATCCTCGTCGCCAACAAGGCCGACCACGGCGTCGAGAAAATCGCCGCGATCGAGGAGTTTTATCGTCTCGGCTTCGGCGAGCCTTTCTACATTTCAGCCGAGCATGGCAACGGCGAGGCCGATGTTCGCGACGCCGTCCTCGCCAAGCTCGGCCCGGTCCCCGAAGAAACCCAGCACGACCGGGACCGACTGCACATCTGCTTCGTCGGCCGGCCCAACGTCGGCAAATCTTCGCTCAGCAACCGGCTCCTCAAGAGCGAGCGGCTCATTGTCAGCGACGTGCCGGGCACGACGCGCGATGCCGTGGAGCTGAACTTTATCTACACCTCAAAGGAAGGGAAGGAGTGGCCTTTCCGCCTCATCGACACCGCCGGCATCCGCGCCGCGACGAAACTCTCGTCGTCGGTCGAATATTTTTCCCGTCTCCGCTCGATCGAGGCCATCAGAAACTCCGATGTGGTCTTCATGGTGCTCGACGCGATGGACGGGGTCGTCTCGCAAGACAAGGCAATCGCCGGTGAAGTCATCTCAGCGGCGAAGCCCATCGTGATCGTGGTCAACAAATGGGACAAGGTTCACGCCGCCTTTCGCAAGGGTGAGTTGCAAGCCTACAAGGGCGAACGCGATTTCCGGGAGAAATTTGAAGTCGAGCTCCACAAGCGGCTGTTCTTCACACCGGGTGCGCCCGTCATGTTCGTGTCGGCGCTCACCGGCCACGAGATTGAACGCATGCTCAAGTCGGCCCGCGCGCTCGACGCGCGCCTTGACACCAAGATCCCCACCGCGAAGTTGAACAAGACCCTCATCGCGCTCACCGATCGCACTCCGCCCGCTGCGGTCGGTGGCGTGCGCTTCCGCGCCTACTACGCCACGCAGGTCAGCACGCGCCCGTTTCGCATCAAGATTTTTTGCAACAACGACAAAAACCTCGACGAGTCCTACCGCCGCTATCTCGAAGCGGGCCTCGTCAAGGAATTCGACCTCGACGGCTGCCCGATCCATTTCGACCTCAAGGGCAAGCCGCCGCGGAAATCGCGCGGCACGGGTTCGTCGCGCGACTCCGACACCGTCTTTGAGGACGAGGACTGATCTCCCGCCATGCTGCGCCTCGTGTTCATGGGTTCGGATGCGATTGCGCGGCCCGCGCTCGACTGGCTCGCGGGCGAGGGGAGCAGGGTGGCGACCGTGGTCGGTGTTTTCACCCAACCCGACCGCGCGTCCGGCCGCGGCCAGCAGGTGCAGCCCAACGCGATCAAGCTTTGGGCGCAGACACGCGGTCTGCCGGTTTTCCAGCCAGAGAAGGTGGACGCCGACGCGCTCGCGCAACTCGCCGGGTTGCAGCCCGACGTGACACTCGTAATGGCCTACGGACACCTGCTGCGACAGTCATTCATCGACGCAGCGCGTCTGGGCACGCTCAATCTCCACACGTCACTGTTGCCGGAATACCGGGGCGCGTCACCCATTCAGACGGCGATTGCGTGTGGTGAACGCGAAACTGGAGTGTCGCTCATGCGCATGGTGCTGGCGCTCGACGCCGGTCCCGTGGGCGATGTGGAGCGCGTGCCCATCGACCTGCTGGACACGGCGGCAGATGTTGAAACCAAGCTCGAGCGCGCCTGCGTGCCGCTCCTCGCCCGCGCGCTGCCACGGCTGGGTGATGGCTCGTTGGTTTTCACGTCGCAGGACGAATCGCAGGTGACTTTCTGCCGCCGCCTCGCGAAAACGGACGGCGGGCTCGACTTCACCGCGCCTGCGGCCGACCTCGCCGCGCGCATCAACGGACTGTTCCCGTGGCCGAGTTGTCAGCTCGAAATCAACAGCCAGCCCGTGAGGCTCGGCCTTGCCGACGTCGCGGCGGTCTCCGCGGAGCCTGCCGGAAAGTGTCACGTATTAGATGACACTTCGGCGGGGCCCGGCACGGTATTGGGCGCGGGCGGCGATGGATTGCTCATCGCGACAGGGAGAGGGGTGCTCCGTTTGCGCCGACTGCAAAGGCCGGGCGGGAACATGCTGCCGGCGGCGGATTTTTTGCGCGGTTTCCCCGTGGCGGCGGGCACGGCGCTTGCGTCGCAGTCCATGCCGGTGCTCGTCGGTGGCGTTCCCTTTCCCCGCGCCAAGATTTGATTGGGGGCTTTCGCTTGTTTTTGCCGGCAATCTTCCCAAGCTTGGCACCCATGCGCAGCAGACTCTTGTCCATCGGGTGCTTCCTCGCCGCGGTTGCCCTCGCGGCTCCCGCTTCCGGCCAGACCGACCAAACCCGCATGGAATTCGTCAACCTCCGCGAAGACGTGCGGATGCTTTCGCAACGCGTCGGTGAACTGACGTTGACCGTTGAGCAACTGGCGCGGGACAACAGCGCGCTCCAGAGCCGGGCCGGACAAAATTACGTCACCATCGAACAGCTCAACCACGCTGTCACCGATTTCAACCGCAGCTTGCAGAGCGGGCTCGCCGACCAGAAACGTGAAGTCCTGACGCAGATCGCCGGCCAGATCGAGCGACTGGCCAAGCAGACCAACGCCGCCCTCGACGCGCTCGCGAAAAATCAAGCGAGCCGCCCCGCGTTGCCGACCGTCTTTACGGAGGATTTTCCGAAGGAGGGCGCGAACTACACCGTGCAATCCGGTGACACGCTTTCAGTCATTGCGAAGAAAACCAACGCGAAGATGCAGGACATCATCAACGCCAACAAGATTTCCGACCCGACAAAAATCCGGGTCGGCCAGACACTGTTCATCCCCCAGGGAAAATAACCATGGCTACCAGCAAATCACGTCTCGGACGCGGACTCGGCGCTCTCATTTCCAGCGGCTCCATGCCGCCCAAGGTGACGGCGACGCCAGCCGACGCTCCGGCCAAAGCAAGCGAGCCGGTTACCGGCGAGCCCGGCAGTCTCAGCGGGTATCGCGAGATCGCCATGCACCTCATCGAGCCCAATCCCTACCAACCGCGCCGCGAGATCGATGTGGCGCAGCTCAACGACCTCGCGGAAAGCATCCGCAACGAGGGTCTGTTGCAACCCATCGTGGTCCGGCCGGCCGGAGACAAATTCCAACTCATCGCGGGCGAACGCCGCTGGCGCGCATTCCAACAACTCAAGATCAAGAGCATCGCCGCGCGCGTCAT
>JANXWT010000309.1 GCA_025351035.1 Opitutia bacterium
GGATTCGTGGCAGATCGTCGAGCGTGCCTAGCACGCCGACAGCCAGCGGCGGTGCTCCAACTACCGGATCGAGTGACACAAAACCCACGGGTTGAATGCCCAACTGGGCGCGTTGGGCCGCCCATTCGGAGATGCCCGGACGGGCGGCGTTGGGGCCGATGAAAATCGCCGGCACCTTTTGCGTCCGCCCGTAGGCGACCCGGGCGAGGAAGCGCGGCACCGTCAAATGCAGCCAGAGCAACCCAAGCCAGTCGAACACGAGGAAAGTGCCGAGAAAAAGGCGGCTGATCGTGCGGTCCTGCGTGGCGAACATCATGCTGAAAACCGCCAAGGCCATCAGCACCACCTGCTGCGTGGCCAGTTGCGCCGCCTCGCCCCAATTGAGCCGGAGCAGCCGCGGGCCGACGGTGGCGAGATTTCGCGTGCCGACGAGCATGCCGATCACCACGCACAAGAAATAGGGCAGCAGATTGACCTCCTTGCTGAGCCGCACGTAGGGCACATGGTAAATGAGGTTGGCGTAAAGCCAGAAGAACACGCCCACGGCCAGCAGGGTGCCCACACTGTGCAATTCCACCAATCCGCGATGCCGGTTGCTAATCATAGGTCAACATGACCGCGACGATATCGACGGAACCGCGTGCGGGCGCAATCACATCCTGCTCGACGAAGGCGGGCGCGACCACCTAGTTTGGCGCCGTGACTTCCACTTGGACCCCTGACGGAAACCAGCCACCCAGCCTGGTGGAGAAATTTCGTTCGGGATCGCAGCAACGTCTCCCGCTCCATCCGGCCGAGAAAAAACTGCTCGGCGTCCTCATCGCGCACCTCTGCCTGCTCCCGTGGGCGATTGGCACGATGTATATCTGGACCCAGATCGCGAGCCTCGGGCTCGCCGCCATTGGATTCCTCATGGCTATCTGGCCGCGCGACTACACTTCGCGGTTCACCGGCGGTCCGGAATTCAGGATGGCTCCGTGGCCAAAATTAATCCGTTTCCCGTTCTTTTGGCTTGGCCTGGCGTTGCTGGCCTACATCACGATCCAAGGCCTGAATCCGGCCTGGCGCTACGAGAGCAACGCGGCTCATTGGTGGCTGCATCGCGTGAAGCACATCGCTTGGCTGCCAACCGGCATGGAGACTCCGTTTGCCCATTTCAATGCCTGGCGGTCTTTGATTATCTACGCTTCCGCCTGGCTGGTCGCGTGCTCGCTCTGGGTGGGCCTGACGCGCCGGTTGTCCGTCCAATATGTCTTGATGGCTCTCGCGACCAACGGGTGCGTGCTGGCGATCGTCGCCGCGGCCCAGCGTTTCGTCGGCAACGGCAAGATTCTGTGGTTCGTCACGCCCCCGACGGGCTCGGTGGGCTTTGCCAGTTTCATCTACAAGAACCACGCGGGCGCCTATCTCGGGCTGATGCTGTCAGTCGCACTGGGGCTGGCGTATTGGTATTATGACCGCGGCGTCCGCCGGCTGCAAAAATCAAATCCGGCCGGGTTGTTCGCTCTCATGGGACTTTTCATCGCCTTGATGGTGATTTTTTCTTTTTCGCGGGCGGCGGCGGTGCTGGTGCTGGTCTTCATGGTCACAGCCGGAAGCGCGCTGTTCTTGATCCGTCGCCGACAGGCTCTTGACACAGGGAACCCCGTCATCGCCGTGACCCTGCTCCTTGTTTTCGCCGTCTTCGCCTATGTGGCCCTCCAGTCCTTTGAAATCGACCAGGTCGTGCGCCGCTTCGACGAATTTGCCAAGGAAGGCTCGAACGCCGCTTCGGTCCGTGAGCGGGACTTGGCCCGCACCGCAAGCGGAGACATGCTTCGGGCCCACTGGCTGCAGGGAACAGGTGCCGGCAGTTTCCGCTTCTATTTTCCGGAATACGTCAAAAAATTCCCCGAAATCTACCGGAACGGAAAATCATTCTGGGAGCATGCCCACTGCGACTGGCTGGAAATTCCCATCGAACTCGGTCTGGCAGGCATGCTGCTCCTCCTCGCTTGCGCCGGCTCGATCGGCCTGATCCTGATCAGGAATTACGCTTGGAGCAGCCCACTGGCTGTCCTGCTCTTGCTGGGGTGTGCGATGACCCTGGCCCATGCCTGGGTCGACTTCCCCTTTCAGTGTCCCGCGATCTTAATTACTTGGACCACGCTCCCGGTTTGCCTCGCCCGCTGGCTGGAACTTGAGAATCTGAGCGAAGGCCGGTAAGCGGTCGTCGAGAACACGCAGAACCGGCGGGCTCTCGCCACCTGTTCAATCGAGATGCGGGGAATACTCCGGCACCAATTGCTTGATCGCGAGCTTCAGTTGATTGGGCTCCAGCGAGCCAACCTGGTTTTCCACTTCGTGGATGCAGTGTTGGGCCCAATCGCCGTTGCTCCGTTTGTCGGAACTGGCGAGCAGCATGATCCTGGAGTGTGCGGTTGGGTGCAGGTTCTCCGAGGTATGCTGCAGCTCCTCGTAGAGTTTTTCACCCGGGCGCAACCCGATGATCTTGATCTCGACATCCTCGTCGGGACGCAACCCGGAGAGTTCGATCAATTGTCGCGCAAGGTCGATAATTTTGACGGGCTTCCCCATATCGAGAACGAAAATTTCCCCACCTTTGCCCAACAAGGGAGTTTGGAGAACCAGACCGACCGCCTCCG
>JANXWT010000359.1 GCA_025351035.1 Opitutia bacterium
GGTTGGATCCAGAACACCAACAACTGGCCGTTCTCCGCCGCCGGCGCATTCAGCCCGCGGCCGCAGGATTATCCGGCCTACATGTCGGTCAAACCCGAGAACGCCCGCGGCATCCACGCCGTGCGCGTGCTCGAGAACCACAAGGGCTTCACCCTCGATAACCTCATCGCCACCGCTTACGACAGCCGCCTCACGGCGTTCGAGACGCTGTTGCCCGCGCTGTTCAAAGCCTACGACGACACCCCCGGCGCCGACCCGCGCAAAATTGCCGTCGCCGAGCAGATTGCCGTGCTCCGCGCGTGGGATCTCCGTTCTTCGGTCGACTCCGTGCCGACGTCGCTCGCGATCTACTGGGCGCAGGACCTGACCGACCGCGTGACTGACGCCGCGAAAAAGAAAGGCGTTCCCGTGCACGACTACATCGCCTTCGAGACGACGAAACCCGAGCGACTCGAAGCTCTCGCGCGCGCCGCAGCGAAATTGCAGAAGGATTTCGGCCAATGGAAAACGCCGTGGGGCGAGATCAACCGCTTCCAGCGTCTCAGCGGCGCGGTCGACGCGAAGTTCGATGACGACAAGCCCAGCCTGCCGATCGGCTTCACGGCGTCGGTCTGGGGTTCGCTCGCTGCCTTCGGCCTGGATACGCCCACACCGACCCGGAAAATCTACGGCACGAAGGGCAACAGCTTCGTCGCCGTCGTGGAGTTCGGCCCGCGCCTGAAAGCCAAGAGCCTGCTCGCCGGCGGCGAGAGTGGCGATCCTGCGTCGCCTCATTTCTACGATCAGACCGAGCGTTACTCGAAGGGTCAGTTCAAGGATGTGCTCTTCTACCGCGAAGACATCGAGCAGCACCTCGAGCGGAAATATCATCCCGGCGAGTGAACACGCCCGCCATGCCGCTCATCGTTGCCGCCGCGAGTTTGATTCCGGGCAGCGACGCGTTGCTCGCCGTCGGCGTCACGCTCGTCGTGCTCGGCGTCGTGCTGCGTGGCTTTCACCAGAGCAACCAGCGCACGCAATCGCAGCGCACGCTGACCGAGCGCTTCTCCCGCGTCGCCGGCCAACCGGAAACACCCGGCATCGCAGCCGCAAGTCCGCCCCGGCTCGTCCGCCATCTCCCGTTGCTCTACCGCAGCATGTTTCTGCTCGGCGTGGCGATGACGTTGGCCGGACTGCTCCGCCGATAAAATTCGCGCGCGTTGCTCACCAACCGTCCAGCCCGCGCCCGCGGGCTGACTTGATCTTCGCGCGGTGTTTCTTGCTCTCGATCATCCGCGCTTTCTGGCCGCGGGACTTCTGGCGCTTCTGCCGTCGGGCCAACTCGCGTTCGGCCTGCGCTTGATTCGCGGCCGATTTCTGTTGCCACTCCAGTTTGTCCGCCAATTCGGTCCACGCCAGCAGCCGGTTGACCGTTTGCGAGCGCTCGCGCTGGCAGCGCACCTCAATCCCCGTCGGCCCGTGCCGCAGCCAGACGGTGGAGGAGGTTTTGTTGATCTTTTGGCCGCCCGCGCCGGTGCCGCGCACAAAGCGTTCCTCCACCTCACCCGGCCGCACGCCGAGGGAGACAAATCGCGCCCGCAGCGGCGCTCCAACGATGTCGGGGAATTCGGCCATGTTTCGCTCGGCAAAGTGAAACCATTGCCCGCCCCCACAGTCAAATCAACCCCTGCTTCCGGGTGTCCATCTTGGCCTTGGAGCAGGTTGTCCATCGGCACTTGTCACGCGTCACCCTCCTCTCTTCAATCTTCCCCTTATGATCAATGGCCCTACTTGGTCCCGCAAACTTAGCGCTGAAATCGGCAAAGCCGTCATCGGCCAGGACGCCGTCGTCGAACGCATGCTCGTCGCGCTCCTCGCCAACGGCCACGTGCTCCTCGAGGGCATGCCGGGCCTCGCGAAGACGCTCCTCATCCGGTCACTCGGCACCGCGATGGGCGTCCAGTTCGAGCGCATCCAGTTCACGCCCGACCTCCTCCCGAGCGACGTCGTCGGCACGATGATTTTCTCGCCGAAGGACGGTGCGTTCAGCACGCACAAGGGCCCGATTTTCGCCAACCTCGTCCTCGCCGACGAAATCAACCGCGCCCCGGCCAAGGTTCAGTCCGCGCTCCTCGAAGCCATGCAGGAACGCCAAGTGACCATCGGCGGCAGCTCGCACAAGTTGCCGCGCCCGTTCTTCGTCATGGCGACGCAGAATCCCATCGAGCAGGAAGGCACCTACGCGCTCCCCGAGGCACAGACCGACCGCTTCCTTTTCAAGCTGATCGTCGATTATCCGTCCGCCGCCGAGGAATCTTCGATGATGCAGATGTGGGGTCAGGTCACCAAGCAGCCCGAGCTCGTGCCCGTCTCCAGCGGCGAAGAACTCCTCTCGCTCCGCACCCAAGTGGACGCCATCCACGTCTCCGCCGGCGTGCAGGCCTACATCCTCTCGCTCGTGCGCGGCACACGTGAACTCGCCTCGCAGGCCGAGAATCCCACCGGCGCCAAGCGTCTCCTCAACTTCGGCGCGTCACCCCGCGCTTCGCTCGCCCTCTACCAAGCCGGCAAGGGCCTCGCGTGGCTCCGCGGCGGCGATTACCTCTCGCCCGCCCTCGTGCAGGAAATTTTCTGCGATGCCCTCCGCCACCGCGTCGGCCTGACCTACGAGGCCGAGGCCGAGGAAATGACCGCCGACAAGATCCTCTCCAAGGTCCTCGAACGCACTCCGATCCCGGCAAACGTCTGACAATTGCACTGGTAGGGCGGACTCGCCGAGTCCGCCGCGGCGCACCGAGCCGGTGCGCCCTACCCAAGAAAACTTTCCATGGCCTCTCCCATCACCGAGCACACCAAACTGGTCACGTCGCAGCTCGCGCTGTTGCGCCAGCTCGAGTGGCGCGTGCGGCACGCGGTGGAGAACGTCCTCAGCGGCGAATACCGCTCGGCCTTCCGCGGCCGCGGCATGGAGTTCGACCAGGTCGTCAAATACACTTTCGGCGACGATGTGCGCGACATCGACTGGAACGTCACCGCGCGCCTCGGCGAACCTTACCGCAAAAAATTCATCGAGGAACGCGAGGTCTCGCTGCTGCTTGTGTTCGAAGACAGTGTCAGCCTGCAGTTCGGTTCCGGCGCGCAATCGAAACGCGAAGCGCTGCTCGAACTCGCGGGCCTCGTCATGATGCTCGGCGCCGTCAACCGCGACCGCGTCGGTTTTCTTCACGCCTCGCCCGAAGGCTACACACTCAAGGAACCCGTGCGCGGCCGCGGTCCGATCATGCACGCCGCCGCCACGCTGCTCGGCAAAATGCCGCCGGCCCTCGAAGCCGCGCCCGAAGGCGACTTCGTGCCGTGGCGCCTCCTCGCTCACGCCGCCCCGCGCCACAGTATTTTGATCTGGCTCGGCGATTTCCCGCCGCGCATTTCGCCTGAAGGCTGGTCCGTCCTCTCGCGCCGCTACCAGCCGATGGGCTTCCGCGTCGACGACCCGTGGGAACGCGAGTTGCCGTTCGACCGCGTGCTCACGACCTACGATCCGGTCGCCGGCCGGCTCGTGTCGCTCAATGGCGCTTCGTCCTCCCAACGCGCGGCCCACGCCGCGTGGACGCAACAGCGCGACGACGCCTTCAAGGCGATTTTCCCCGACCCGCTCAGCCGTCTCGTCGTCAGCACCGACCAACCGCGCCTCGAAGCGCTCGTGAAATTTTTCCACGCCCGCATGTTCGCGGGCAACCGCCGCTGATGACGCTCACCGATTACCAGTTCCACGATCCGCTCTGGCTGCTCGCGCTGCTGCTGATTCCGCTCGCCATGTGGGTGCGCGGCCGCCGCGGCGCGCCGGTGTTCATCGTCCCCTACGCCGCCGCTTGGCACAAACCCTCGCTCATCCCCACCTCGCGCTGGCCCGCCCTGTTCGCCGGCGCCGGCCTCGCGCTGCTTATTATCGCCCTCGCCCGCCCGCAGATTGTCGAGGACAAGCGCGAAGTGAAACAAAAGGGCTACGACCTTATGCTCTCCATCGACCTTTCCGGTTCGATGCTCGCCGAGGACTACGAACGCGATGGCGAGCGCATCAACCGCCTCCAGGCGATCAAGCCCGTCATCAGCGCCTTCATCAACCGTCGCACGAGTGACCGCATCGGCGTCGTGCTGTTCTCCGGCCGCGCCTACACGATGGCACCGCTCACCTTCGACCACGACTGGCTCGCGCGCCAGATCGAGCGCCTGAAGATCGGCCTGATCGAGGACGGCACCGCCATCGGCGACGGCCTCGGCATCGCGCTCACCCGTCTTGAGCAGGCCGGACGCGAAACCGGCAACCAGCGCAAAGGCGCGTTCGTCGTCCTCCTCACCGACGGCGCCAACAACCGTGGCGTGCTCACGCCCGAGCAGGCGACCGCCATTGCCAAGTCCCGCAGCGTCCCCGTCTACACCGTCGGCGCCGGCCGCGACGGCCTCGTGCCGATGCCGGTGTTCGACGACAACGGCCAGAAGATCGGTTATCGCCGCGCCATCTCCGATCTCGACGAAAACGCGCTGCACGTCATCTCCGACGAGACCGGCGGAAAATTTTTCCGCGCCGCCGATTCCGACACGATTGAAAAGGCTTTCGCCGCGATCGACAAGGCGCAGAAAATCGAGTTCACCGCCAAGTCCTACCTGCTGACGACCGAGCTCTTCCTCTACTTCGCCGTGCCCGGCGCCGCACTGCTCTTCCTCGGCGCGCTCTTCGCGCTGCCACCGGCGTTGCCGTTCCGCCGCAAGGCTAGGACGGCAAATCGCACTGCTGCCGCCGCAACCAAAGCCTCATGAGCTTCCACTCGCCGCATCTTCTCTGGCTGCTCGTGCCGCTTGCCCTCCTTTTCTCATGGGAACTTGCGCGGCACACCGTGAATGCGGTCGTCACGTGGCCGAAGATCGCGCGCGCGTGGGCCGGCGCCTTCGACGTCTCCCTCGGCACCAAGCACACGACCGCCGAGACGCGCCCGCGGATCTGGCTCTGGTTCGGCCTCGCGTTCTGCATCGTCGCGCTCGCCCGCCCGCAATGGGGCATCATCGAGGAGCAGGTGTTCGACCAGTCGCGCGAAGTGCTCATCGCCGTCGATCTCTCGAAGTCCATGCTCGCGCAGGACGTGAAGCCTTCGCGC
>JANXWT010000380.1 GCA_025351035.1 Opitutia bacterium
CAACCGCCTTGCGCGCCTCTCCAGCACCGGCGTGCTCGACACGGCGTTTGCTGCGGCCGGCGGCTATGGCGCTCCCGTCGAAGACCTCGCCTTGTTGCCCGACGGCCGCGTCTTGCTGGCTGGCGATTTTGGCAATTTCCAAAACAGCCCCGCCGATGGTCCGATCTGGCGGTTCTTCTCCGGCCTGCCCGCCCGCCCCGGCACCGTGCAATTCGCCAGCCCTCTCTACGTCGGCAACGAGGGCGGCACTGCCGCCATCTCAGTCACGCGCACGGGCGGCAGCCTCGGGGCGCTCACGGTTGGCTACTCCACGGTCCCGGGCACTGCGACCACGGCGGATTACACGACCACCAGCGGCACTCTCACGTGGGCCGACGGCAATTCTTCCGCCAAGACGATCACCATCCCCATCACCGCCGATTTCCTGAACGAGAGCACCGAGACTTTCACCGTCAATCTCGGCCAGCCGCTGATCGGCGGCGCCCTGCTCGGTGCAGCCCAGCAAGCCACCGTTCAAATCGACCCCGCCGTGCTCACCGGTTTCGCGGCGTGGCAGCAGACGCACTTCACCTCTGGCGAACTTGCCGACGCGAATAAGAGTGGCCCCGGCGCCATCTTCGGCACCGACAGTCTCACCAATCTCGTCAAATACGCCCTCGGGCTTGATCCGAAGGTCAACACGACGACCGGCGTGCCCGTCGCCAGCAGCACGGCAAACGACTGGGTCTTCACCTACACGCGGCCGAGCACGACCACCGAAGTCACCTACGCTGTCGAAGTCTCCACCGACCTCGTTACGTGGACAACCATCACGCCTGTGTTCGTGTCCTCTGCGAGTGATATCGAAACTTGGCGCGCGCTTTATTCGCGGGCCTCCGCGGCCAAAGTCTTCTTCCGGCTAAAAGTCACGAAGGTGTGAGTGCGCGGCGTTGCTCCGCGCATTCCCGTCAATCGCGGCCAAGCGTGTGACCTTGGTTTGGAGGCTTTGGAGCCTCCGATGAAAAATCGTATTCCCGTCGCCCAACCAATCGCGTATGTCTTGCATGGTTTGGATTCAGACTCCTTTCCTTGATGAAAATATTCAGGATTGCCCTCGCGCTCGCAGTGCTTGCCTTGGTGTGGGGCATTGCCGGGTGGTGGTCCGGGAAACAAGTGGCTCAAGAAGTGCCCGCGAGTTTGCACAGCGGCCTCAGCCACGGGCGCAAGGCGACGCCGGTCGCACCCTCCGCGATTCTGCCGGCACTTCCACAAGATTCGGTCACGTCGCCGCACCCAGGTGAACGCGCGATCGCCGAAGGTGTCGTGCTCGAATCGCACCTCGAACCCGGGCCCAACCCAGGGACATGGACGCGCCTGCGTCTCGTGCAAACCATGGTGCAGCCGCACCCTGTCCGGGTCGTCGAAGAATGGACCGACCCCCTCCGGAACGGAGTGTGGGTCTGCTCGCGACGCGACCTTTACCTCGCCGATCAACTGATCGTATCGGTCGGCAAAGGGGTTTCCGTCGGACAATTCGAACAGCAGTTGGCCTCACTGGGGTTGAAACTTATCGGACAGGTGAAAAGCGATGTGTTCACCGTCCGTCTGCCCAGGCTCGACCTCGATGCGGCTCCCGCGGGATTACGTCTGCTCGCAGCCCATCCCGAAATCGTTGCGGCCGTCGAGGTCGACGGCGTTGGTTTCGGTGGCGGGGTTCCAAACGATGCTCTCTTTGGGGATCAGTGGGGGTTGCACAATACCGGCCAGTCCGGCGGCACCCCGGGTGCCGATGTCGAAGCACTCGGGTTTTGGGACCGCCTCGACAGCACCCCGGGAATTGTCATCGCCGTCCTCGATTCCGGCCTCAACTTCACCCACCCCGACCTGCAGGATATCGCATGGATCAATCCCGGCGAGATCGCGAATGACGGCATTGACAACGACGGAAGCGGACGCATCGACGACGTCAACGGCTGGGACTTCGTCAACAACGACAACAACCCTACGGACGATCATGGCCACGGTTCGAACGTCACCGGTATCATCACCGCCAACCGCAACAACACCGTGGGTATCTCCGGGCTGATCAGCGGTGTGCGCATCATCGTCTGCAAAATCCTGAACTCAAGCAACAGCGGCTCCACTTCAAACCTGATCGCCGCCACGACATATGCCCGTTTGC
>JANXWT010000409.1 GCA_025351035.1 Opitutia bacterium
CGGGCTTGCCCGGCTCGGCGCGTTCAACATGCACGGCTCGCTGCTCCCGAAATACCGCGGTCGCGCCCCGATCAACTGGGCCGTTCTCCACGGAGAACCGCGCATCGGCATGACGCTCCACCGCATGGTCAAGAAGGCCGACGCCGGCGCCATCGTCGACCAGCAGGGCGTTAACATCGGCCCACGCGACACCGCCGAGCAGGCCTTCCGCAAAGTTCTCCCCTGCGCCCGCGCCGTGCTCGCCCGCCAGGTCGACGCACTCCTCGCGGGCACCGCGAAGGAAACTCCGCAGGACAACTCGCAAGCCACCTACTTCGGCGGACGCAAACCCGAGGACGGCCGCATCAACTGGAGCCAAAGCTCCGCGCAAATCTTCAACCTCATCCGCGCCGTCACCGATCCGTATCCCGGCGCGTTCACCGACATCGACGATGCGCGCCTGATGGTCTGGTGGGCCGAACCGTCCGCCACCGCCGCGCGCGGCCGCCCCGGCGAAGTTCTTTCCGTCGCCCCGCTCGTCGTCGCCACTGCCGACGGCGCGTTTGAGCTCACGCGCACCGAATTCCGCGGCGCCGCCGCACCCGCGTTGCACGTCGGACAAATTCTCGCCTAACCGCCCAACTTCACTACGCTCTTCCCATGCCACTCAAAGTCCTCATCCTCGGCGCCAACGGCTTCATCGGCAGCTCGCTCACCCACGCGATCCTCAAGAAAAAGGATTGGGAGGTCTACGGCATGGACGTCGGCGACCACAAGCTCGGCCATTGCCTCGGCAACCCGCGCTTCAAGTTCGTCGAGGGCGACGTGATGATCTCGCACGAGTGGATCGAGTATCACGTCAAGAAGTGCGACGCCATCATCCCGCTCGTCGCCATCGCCAACCCCACCCAATACGTCAAGGACCCGCTCCGCGTCTTCGAGCTCGATTTCGAGTCCAACCTCGCCGTCGTCCGCCAGTGCGCGAAATACAAGAAGCGCATCATCTTTCCCTCCACTTCCGAAGTCTACGGCATGTCGCCCGACCGCGAGCTCGACGAGCAGACTACCAACATGGTCTACGGCCCGATCGAGAAACAGCGCTGGATCTACGCCTGCTCGAAGCAGCTCCTCGACCGCGTCATCTACGCCTACGGCGTGCGCGACAACATCGACTACACGCTCTTCCGCCCGTTCAACTGGATCGGCCCGAAACTCGACAACGTCTTCGAAGCCAAGGAAGGCAGCTCACGTCTCTTCACGCAGTTCATCTCGAACGTCATTTTTCAGAAACCCATCCAGCTCGTCGACGGAGGCAAGCAGAGCCGCTCCTTCACGTTCATCGACGACGGCGTCGATGCTCTCCTCCGCATCATCGAAAACAAGAACGGCAAAGCCTCGCGCCAGATCTTCAACCTCGGCAATCCGAAGAACGACGTCAGCGTCGAGCGCCTCGCGAAATACATCATCGCCGCCTTCAAACACTATCCCGAATACCGCGAGCACGCCGCCAACGCGAAGGTCGTAAAGGTTTCCTCCGGCAAATATTTCGGCAAATATTATCAGGACATCCAGAAACGCGTCCCCTCCATCGCCCACGCGAAGAAGCAGCTCGGCTGGACGCCCAAGGTCGACCTCAAGACCGCCATCCGCCTCACCCTCGACTACCACCTCGCGAACAAAGACTACTCGCTGACGTGAGTTGTCGGACGGAGTCGCCGACCCCGCCGTCCGGGAAATTTTCACTACGGATCACACGGATGCCACGGATCAAGCCCCCGGTTCGGTTTTCCGCCTCCTCTTTATCCGTGCGATCCGTGAAATCCGTGGTGAACTGCCTTTGTTTTCTTCGCCTCTCCTTAGTGCCGATTAGTGTTCATTAGTGGTTCCCTCCGACCCTGCTCCGCTCTGAACTCGTAACTCATCACAAGTCACTCATCACTCTCTGCCTGATGCCCCTGCGCCTCGCCCTCAAAGTTGACGTTGACACCGACCGCGGCACGCGCCTCGGCGTGCCGAATCTCGCCGCCGATTTCCGCGAGTTCCACGCACCGGCTTGCTTCCTGTTCTCCCTCGGGCCCGACAACACCGGCAAGGCCATCTCGCGCGTCTTCCGCCCCGGCTTCCTGAAAAAAGTCGGCCGCACCAGCGTCGTGCAGCTCTACGGCGTGCGCACGCTGCTCAACGGCACACTCTTCCCCGCGCCGCACATCGGCCGCCGCAACGAGCACGCCATGCAGTTCGTCCGCGACGCCGGCTTCGAGGTCGGCATCCACTGCCACGATCACTACCGCTGGCAGGATCACCTGCACAACATGAGCCTCGAGGAAATCCGCGCTGAGTTCGCCGCCGCGCTCGCGGAGTTCAAACGCGTCTTCGGTGTCGAAGCGCACACCGCCGGCGCCGCCGGCTGGCAGAGCAACGCCCGCAGCCGCCAAGTCTACGACGAGGCCGGCCTCCTCTACGCGAGCGACACCCGCGGCGCCTCGCCGTTTTTCCCGCGCATCGACGGCGCGGTATTCAAGACCCTCGAAATTCCCAGCACACTGCCGACCTTCGACGAGTTGATGGGCCGCCCCGAATTTCCGGACCACAAAATCGTCGCGCACTACATGTCGCTCCTGCGCGACGACCGCCCGAACGTTTTCACGCTCCACGCTGAGATCGAGGGCATGGGCAAACGCGCTCTCTTCCGCGACCTGCTCCGCGCCTGCGCCGCGCGCGGCGTGCAGTTCATCCGCCTGGACGACCTCGCGCGCGAACTCCTCGCCAACCGCGCCGCGATTCCCGTCTGCGACCAAAAGCTCGCCGAGATCGACGGCCGATCCGGCTTCGTCGCCACACAGGTGGCATAGCGGAGTTCACGGTTCGAGAGTCAAAGTTTCAGTTCACGTTTTCCGTCAGATTGCGCATCGCCCACCTGTCGGTATCCGCAACCCGCGAACTCCGAACCGTAAACCTCAAACCGTAAACTTCTCGTCCTACTGCCGGTCCACGCGCACGAGCATCCAGATGCCGAGCGCTTGGAAACCCAGATTCGGCACCCACATCAGCAGGTCGGGCCGCAGCTCCGGTCGGTTGTCCACCCAGCCGACGACAATCGTCGCAAAGTAGTAGCCCATCGCGAGAGCCAGCGCGATGCCGAGGTTGGCCGACGTCTCCTTGCGCGAAACTTTGATGCCGAGCGGAATCGCGATCAGCGCGAACGAAAGCACAGAAAATGCCGTCGCGAATTTTTCCTGGATGACGATCTGCACTTTCATCTGATCTTTCTCGCGCTCCGCCGTCGCCACTTTCGGGTCGGACTTTCCGAGCCGGCGCCACTCGGTCATGAGCTCGCTGAACGTCATCCATTTCAGTTTCGTGCGGACGGTGTGAGCGCCGGTCACCTTGTCGAGCGGCAGGTCGAACGTCGCGTGTTCCCACGCTGCCGCCGCTCGCATCTGGCCGAAATTCTCCGGGTCCTTGTCGTCGCGCGCCTCGGCCTGCGCGTGGTC
>JANXWT010000435.1 GCA_025351035.1 Opitutia bacterium
CGCTCCTGCAATTTCTGCGCGATCCAAACCGGCCGCCCCACGGAGTTCGATCTCGGCGAGCCCGCCCGCGTGGCCGACGCCGTGCAGAAGATGGGGCTCAAGTACTGCGTCATCACCTCCGTGGCGCGTGACGATTTGAAAGACGGTGGCGCCAGCGTCTGGGCCGCCACTGTGCGCGCCACCAAGTACAAGAATCCAAACTGCGCCATCGAGGTGCTCGTGCCGGATTTCAAGGGCCACCTGGGTCAGGTCGACCTCGTGCTCGACGCCAAGCCCGACATTTTCAACCACAACGTCGAGACCGTCGAGCGCCTGCAGCGCCCCGTGCGCGTGCAGGCCCGCTACGACCGCAGCCGCGGCGTGCTCCGCCACGCGAAGAGCCGCGGCTTCACGACCAAGACCGGCATCATGCTCGGCCTCGGCGAAACGCAGGACGAAATCGCGCAGTGCATCCGCGACATCGCCAGCGACAAGACCGACATTCTCACGCTCGGCCAATATTTGCAGCCCACGCCGCAGCACTGGAAGATCGACCGCTGGGTGACGCCCGAGGAGTTCGCGCGCTGGAAACAATTCGCCCTCGACGCCGGCCTCGGCACCGTCGAGTCCGGCCCGCTCGTCCGCTCGAGCTACCACGCCGACGAACAGTCGGTGAAATACACCGGCACCGAGCACCTGAACACGACCAACACGCTCGCAAGCGTGTGAGCGGAGGCGGAACGCTTCCATGTTTGTGGAGGGCCCGCGTCCCCGCGGGCCGGTTCTGGGCAAAGGTTGATGCACGCTACCCCGCCGCACCGACTCTCGCCCTCACGCCTCCATCGTCGGCACGTCGTAGCGCATGATCGCGCGGTCGCTCGTCACGAGCATCAGGCCCTCGTCCAGCGCCTGCGCGATCAACAACCGGTCAAACGGGTCGCCGTGCAACGGCGGAAGCGTCGTTGCGCGGACCGCATGCGTGATGCTCACCGGCAGTTCCTCGAAACCATGCGCGAGCAAGCGGGGCGCATAGTCCTCGGGCAACTTCAGTTTGCCGCGCGCGATTTTCAGACCCAGTTCCCACACGCTCGCCGTGCTGAGAAATACTTCGTTGTCCGGCGACGAGATCGCCGCGCGCGTGACCGACCGCAGGCGTCCGGGAAAGACCGCCCACCACACGACCGCATGCGAATCGAGCAACAATTTCATGCGCGTCCGGTTTTGTCGGTCGACGGCGGCTCTTCAACCGCACCGTGAAATAGCGGACCCGCGACCGACTCATCGAGCACCTTGTCGTCGTCCGCCCAGCAATCTCCCGACTCCCAACCCTGGCCCGCGAACAAACCCGGCGTGCGCGGCTTGCCCGCCGCTTCGTAGGGCACGAGACGCACGAGCGGCTTGCCCGACTTCGCCAAAACAATCTCCTCGCCACCCACCACCGCCTCGACGATGCGCGACAAATGTGTCTTCGCCGCTTGGATATTTATTACTTTCACGCCAGCAGACCAGCCTTGGTCTGGTCTGATTGCAAGCCACTACTTTGGAACGACATTACCCAGCGAATATTTCAATCGCTCCTGCCAAGCCCAACGCCACGCCAACACGGCAGGCAAAGCAAATCCGAAGACATTGGCGGTTCCGTGCAACGCGCGCATCCACGGAATATCCAGCCACACAATCGGCAGCACGTAGGGCCGCGCCGCGTAGAGCACGGCCAAACTCATGCTGAAAAACAACGCGCTCGCCGCGACCGCCCAGAGCATGCGAAAGCCCATCGGCCAGCGACGTTGCGTGGCGAGAATCAGGTGCATCGCGGCAACCACCATGGTCGCCGCCGCCAACCACGCCGTGGAAAACAATTCAATGCCGTGACCCGTGCCGAGCTGTGACGCCGTGATGCCCACGGCAACGAGCGGCACTCCCGACAGCACGCCGCAGCCGACCAACGCGGCAAATCGGACATCCGAAAACTCCGCCACCACCCGACCGGTGATGATCGGAAGAATCAATCCGGCGAAATGAAAGTGGATCGCGGTCAGCAACACGATGTCGGGGCTGAAACCAAGCGGG
>JANXWT010000439.1 GCA_025351035.1 Opitutia bacterium
CTTTGGAATAGGCACTCGGGGAAGTAACGGAGTCCCGGCCACTCATCGCGTAGCGATCATAGGCGATATCGAAGTGGCGGTGCCCGGTGGGATTCCAGACGAGCTTCAGCCCGTAAGTGAGACTGCGGAGTTGGGAAAGCCGGTAGTCGGCGGAAAAGAACGGGCCCGCAGGCTTCGGAGTGTTACGGGGCACGATCGTCGAGCCATTGAGCGAGACATGATAGAAATCAGCCGCGCCTTGTTGATAAACACGGAAGCTCGGGATCAGCAAAAATTTGGGCCCGAGCCGTTGGAGCCAAGTGGCGGTCAACGTGTGACTCGTGATGCCGAATGTATCGTGGTAGAGACGGTAACTGCCCTCGAAGGCTCCATGCAAATTATCGGCGGCGTGGTTGACGCTGCCGAAAAGCACCCACTTGTCGCGCTGGTCGGGACGGTTTTCCGGAAACGTGAGCGGCAGGAAAAGACCGGGCAACAATTCCGTGAGCTTGGTGATGATTTTGTAGGGATCGCTCTGGTAGCCGGACGAGTGGCTGAAGCTGAGGTTAAACGTGACGGCGGTCTTGGGGTCGAGCAGCTGCGTGACGCCGACAACCGCGTCGACGCCGCGCTTTTTCACGCGGTCACGCTGGTAGAAAACCTTTACCGTATCGTCGGTGACGCTCAAGCCGACGAGGAGCGAGGTGTTCTTCTCGTTGAAATCGGTGACGGTGTTGAGCGATGCGCCATTGGAGACGTAGTCACTCTCGCGCGAATTGGCGATACCCACATTGTAGTTAATCCGGCCGACTTGCCGGGTATAGTCCGCGGTCCACGCCTTGCGGTGTTCGTGCATTTGCGCCATCGGCACGGCGTCGCCGACCGTGGCCGGGGCCTCGCCGGTGGGCGTCGCGCCGGCGATCGCGTCAATCACCCCAGAGAGCTTGAACTTGGCGTCGGTGCCGAGCGATTGCTCGATGAGTCCGTATTGCGCCTGGACGCCGACCCGGCCCGCTGACTCCCGATAATCTTCGTATTTGTAGGAGACAATGGTCTCCGCCCGAGCGAGCCGGGGCGAGAGCAAGCCAAGCAAGCCGGCGGCGAGAAGCGCGGGACCGCATTTCTGAGACGGAGTGCGGGGAGAGAACGGCAAATTGGTCATGAACGCGTTAGGAGATAAACCGAGAATGCCAAGGACCGCGCTCGTGCCAAGAAGTTTCAAAAAAAAGGGTTGTCAAGGTTACCGCCACCACGGCGGCTCCGTTAACCCATAGTGTCGGCACCCGACACTCGGCGCAGGACAATTGCGGCCTTTCGCGGCGACCTTGCCAACACTTGCCTAGCTTCGGTCCGCAGTGACGTTCAGGGATGCGCGGGCCTCAGGAAAATTTCCGCTCGAGCTCCAGCAGACGCTGCTTGCGCCAGATGCCGCCACCGTAGCCGCACAATTCGCCGTCGGCGCGAATGACGCGATGACATGGGATGACGAGCGCGAGGCAATTGGAGCCGTTGGCGCGACCGATGGCGCGCGGGGCCTTGGGCACGCCCAGTGACTTGGCCATTTCCAAGTAGGAGCGAGTGTGCCCATACGGGATTCTGCCCAGCTCCGCCCAGACGCGCAGCTGGAAATCGGAGCCAACGGGCGCAAGCGGCAGATCAAAGTCGTGGCGCGTGCCGGCGAAATATTCGCCGAGTTGCGCGCGCACGGCGTCGAGGGCGGCGTTGGCGCCGGGCACAACGGCGCATTTCAAACGGCGGCGAAGCATCGCGATCTCGCGTTCGAGGGCGCGGCGGTCGGCGAATTCCAGCATGCGCAGACCTTTGTCGTCGGCGAGCGCGAGCATCGTGCCGAGCGGTGTCTCGATGTGCTGCGCGAGGAGCGCCGCGCTGCCCTTGGCCTGATACGGCGTCCCGCCGAAAATGCGCGTGAAGGCGGCGCGGAATCCGCTGTCCGACTCGTAGCCGCGCGTGTGCTGCACGTCGACGACGGCGCGGCCGGCCTTGACGTCGCGCAGCGCGAGGCCCATGCGGCGCGCGCGCTGGTAGGCATGGAAGGTCATGCCGTGATACGACTGAAATTGGCGACGGGCAGTTGACGGCTCGATGCCCATCGTCTGCAGGTCTTTGTCGGAAACACGGCTGTCGGTGGATTTCTCGACGGCGCGGCGCAGTTTCTCGACGAGAGCAGGCGGACGTTTCACGTGATCCATCGGCCGGCAGACACGGCACGGGCGGTAGCCGCCGTGGAGCGCCTCGTTGATGTTCGGAAAAAATTCGACGTTTTCCGGCTTCGGCTTCTTGGCGCGGCAGGTCGGCCGACAGAAGATGCCCGTCGTCTTAACGCCCGTGAAAAAGACACCCTCGTAGGTTGCGTCACGTTTGCAGAGCGCGCGATACATCGTGCGCGGGGTAGGCAGGGCAGTCATATTAGACGGGAGTTTGGCTTTGATCTGAGGAACAGGCAAAGCTGCAGTGGCGGATTCGGCAAACATGGCGGAAAGGGATTTGCTGGCAGGATAGCAGATCTGCCTCGGGGAATTCCGCCGAAATGCGGGCGGGTAATTCGCGCCGCTCAGGTCTGCTTCGGCAGGTATTGGCGGATGTCGGGCAGTTCTTTCTCGCGGCGCCCCGCGGTGTTCCGAACGAAATAGGAATCCAGCGGCGGGTCCAACGTGCCGTCATCCTCATCTTCGGCGGGCTTCGCTTTGTCGTTCTCATCATCGCCGTCGGTCTCGATTTCGATATCCAGCAAGGTCGCGACGAAATCGAAATGCTGTGAGATGCGGCGCGGCGCTGGGTCGAGCACGAGTGCGGGATTCGGAATATCGCCCTTTTTCACGTGAATGAAATGGCACGGAAACGACTGACTTTTGAAGCGTTTAACGAAATCGCTCATCCACTTGTTCGCCACACCGGCCCGCTTCGTCAGGAACACGACGTCGGAGAAATGGATGCAGGCGTCAAACCACGGTGCTAACACTGGGTGCCGCTCGGCGAGCTGACAGTCGACGACGCAGAAAATCCGGGCGAGCTCCGCGCCATGCTGGTCGAGCCAGGGCTTCAGCGCCTCGATTTGCGTGACCGGATCAGCGTGAGCGTCGCTGAGGAAAAAGACGGTGGTGCCGGCGGGCAGCTCCATCGCCGGCAGCTCGGGCGATACCCAAGTCCAGCGACGGATCTCGACCTTGGGCAGCGCAGCCAGCGTGGCGTCAGCGGGGTTGGCGGCATCGGTGACGGGCACAAGCACCAAGGCATGTTCGCATTCGGCGAGTCCGTTCTCAACAAGATCGCGGACGATCTCGCGCCGCCCGGAACCCGGAGTGCCGAGAACGAAATAAACCGATTTCGCCTGCGGTGCGGTGGCCATCGGCTAAAACTTGAAGGTCAGGTTTTGCGCGCTGTGCCGCATCCAGTGGTCGACCAGCACCAGTGCCGTCATGGCCTCGACGATCACCACCGCACGCGGCAAGACACACGGATCGTGGCGACCGCGGGCGGTGAGCTCGGTCGCGGCACCGCGGACATCCACCGTCTGTTGCGACCGAAGAATCGTCGCCGTAGGCTTGAACGCGGCGCGAAAAACGATCTCCTCGCCGTTGCTGATGCCGCCCTGCACACCGCCGGAATGATTGGTCGTCGTGCGGATGATGCTCCCGCGGTTCTCGAACGCGTCATTGTGCTCCGAGCCCAATAGGCGCGTGCCGGCGAAGCCACCGCCAATTTCAAAACCTTTGGTCGCCGGGAGCGAGAGCATGGCGCGGGCAAGATCGGCCTCAAGGCGGTCGAACACCGGCTCGCCGAGCCCGGGAGGCACGCCGCGCACGCGGCACTCGATGACGCCGCCGACGGAATCGCCTGAGGCGCGTGCCTGCTTGATGCGAGCAATCATGCGGTCGGCCGTTTCCGGATGCGGGCAACGCACGGCGTTGGCATCGACCTCGGCCAATAAGGGAAAATGAGAGAGAGCCGGCGCGGCGATGTCGTGCACCTGCGTGACAAACGCACGCACCTCGATGTTGCCCGCGAGGTGGAGAAGTTTTTTAGCGACCGCGCCGGCCGCAACGCGGCCGATCGTCTCGCGCGCGGAAGAGCGCCCGCCACCGCGGTGGTCGCGATGGCCGAACTTGGCCTGATAAGTGAAGTCGGCATGCGACGGGCGGAATTTCTCGGCCATTTCCGCGTAAGCCTCGGGACGTGCGTCGGTGTTGGAGACGAGCATCGCGAGCGGTGCGCCGGTCGTGCGGCCTTCAAAAACGCCGGCGAGAAACTGGACCGTGTCGGGTTCCTTGCGCGGCGTGGTGATGTCGCTTTGGCCGGGCCGGCGGCGGTCGAGTTCGGTTTGGATTTCGGCTTCGGTCAGCGGCAAACGCGGCGGGCAACCGTCAATGACTACGCCCACAGACGGCCCGTGGCTTTCGCCCCAGGTCGTGATCGTGAAGAGTTTGCCGAAGGAGTTGGGCACGAGGGCACAGATAGGCGAACACCGCTTGCAAGCAAGCCCCTAGCAAGGCACGGTGCCGGCATGAAATTTTT
>JANXWT010000440.1 GCA_025351035.1 Opitutia bacterium
TGGCGGGATCGAGCGCGGCGATCATGCCGCCGCGGATGGCGACGATGATCTTGTCGCTGACGCGCGCGGGCGCGGCGTTGACGAAGGCGCCGGTCTCGCGCTTCCAGATTTCCTGGCCGCTCGCGCGGTCGAGCGCGACGACGAGGCCGTCGAAGTTGCCGAAGATCACCTGCGCGCCGTCGACGAGTGCGTCGGCGCGGATGCGGCCCTTCGTCTCGTAGCGCCAGACGCGCGTGCCGGTGTCGGCTTTGAGCGCGTGGAAACTGCCGTCGGCCGAGCCGACGTAGAGCACGCCGTCGGCGAGCACGGGTTTCGGCGAGCGGTAGTCCCACTCGAACACGGTCTGGTGCATGAGCACGCGCGGGGCGCGTTCGCCGCCGAGATCGTATTTCCAAATTTCCTTTCCGTCGGCGCGGGCGAGCTTGAAGAGATAGCCGTTGTCGCAGACGAAGAAAACGGCGTCGTCCGTCACGAGTGCCTCGCCATAGACGCCGCGGCCGACGGGCACGGCCCACGCGAACGAGCCGTCCTTGACGTTGATGGCGTTGAAGACGCCGCTGGAGGTGCCGAGGTAGGCGACGCCGTCGCGCACGGCGGCCGGGGCGAAGATGGCGCCGCCGAGTTGGGCGCGCCATTTCGGGCCGGGGCCTTTCGGCAGATCGGGCACGGGAGCCTCGGTCGGGAGCTGGGCCACGCGGGCCATCGTGAGCGGCGCCTTGAGCGGGAACCACGTGCCCTCCACGTGGTCGCGGTCGCCCTTGAACGCGAACGTCGTGGCGTAGGATTTGACCTGGTAGGTGTCTCCTTCCTTCTCGACGTCGCCGGGGACTTCAAGCCCGTAGAAATTGTTCAGCGGGTCGTAGACAAACGCTTTCAGCACGCCGTGCTCGTTGCGTTTGATTTCGAAACCGATCTCGCCGCGGTCCTGCGGGAAACCCGCCATGCCATACCATTTGCCCTCGATGGGATCGGGGTTGGTGAGCGGGGAGGTGGCGGGCGGCGGTGTGTCGGCGGCGAGCAGGGTGCGCGCGAGGGCGAGCCCGAGGCCCGCGAGCAGGAGCGATTTGGATTTCATTGCAGGAATTATTCGGCGGGGAAGGCGTAGAGCGTGCCGTCGAGTCCGGCGGCGAGCACGAGATCGCCCGCGAGGGCGGGGGCGGCCACAAAACCCTGGAGCAGGATTCCGGAAAGATCAGGCGCGACCCAATACCATTTGGTCGCCCCGGTGGCGCGATCGATGGCAGTCAGCCCCCCGCGGGTCTTGAACTGTGGGAAATTTGTTCCGCCGGTGCCGATGTAGACGGTGGTGGCGGACACCGCGGGCCGGCTCCAGCACCAGCTCGCCATACGGGCCGACCAGACGATGTGCCCGTCTTTGGAGTCGTAGCAGCGGGTCGCGTGCAAGTCGGACGAGCCGACATAGAACAAATCGCCGGCCGCCACGGGGGTGGATTCGACCCAGGAACCCCAGAAGTAATTTTTCCAAAGTTCGCGGCCGGTGGCCGGGTCCAGCGCGCACAGGCGGCTGCTGCGGCTACCGAGAATGATCCGGCCGCCGGAGGACACGGGCGCGCTGGTGACCGGCCCGCCGGTGTCGTAGCGCCAGAGTTCGCGGCCAGTGCCGCGGTCGAGGGCCAAAACTTTGCCGCCCAGGTTGCCGAAGATCACGCGCGGGCCGTCGAGCAACGCGGCGAGCCGGATCTTGCTCCCGTCGCCGACGCAGCGCCAGACGCGCGCCCCCGTGTCGGCCTGCACCGCGTGAAAACTACCGTCGCCGCTGCCGACGTAGAGCACGCCGTCGGCGAGCGCGGGTTGGGGCGCCTGGTGATCGTTGTCGTAGTTGCGGAGGTGAAAGAGGCTGCGCGGCACCTGTGCGTCGCCGAGGCCGTAGCGCCAGAGTTCCTTGCCGTCGGCGCGGGCGAGTTTGAACAGGTAGCCGTTGTCACAGACAAAAAACACGGCGTCAACGGTGACCAGAGCTTCGCCGTGGATGGGCCGGCCGGCCGCGAACACCCAGCGGAAGGAGCCGTCCTGCAGGTCGATCGCGTTGAAGATTCCGCCCGAGGTGCCGACGTAAGCCACTCCGTCGCGCACGGCGGGCGCGGCGTAGACGGGAGCGCCGAGCATGGTTTGCCAGCGAGGCGCAGGCCCGGGCGCGTGCACGTCCGCGGCGCCTGCGACCGGCAGCTGCTCGACGCGGTGCAGCACGAGCGGGAGCTTGAGGGGCGTCATCTGGCATTCGAGCCTGTCGCCGTTCAGCGTCAGCGGGAGGCGGGCCGCGGTGATGGTGTAGACGTTGTCTGTGACGGTGAGCGGACCGACTGGCTGGGCGTAAACGCTCAAGGCCGTCTTGGTATAGAACGCGACGAGTTGGCCGGTTTGGTCGCGCTTGATCTCGAGGCCGATGCCGCAGTGGTCGCCGGAATAGTCGAGCTCGCCCAGCCATTTCCCCTCGATGGGATCCCGTCCCGCGGGTGTTGGCGAATCGGCGGCCAAGAGCGAACCGGCGAGGCCGAGCAAGAGCCCGGCGAGGATAGCGGAGATATTTTTCATTTTCGGATTAAGAGCGGGGGTGGTCTACGGAAAGAGCGGGAGATTATTTCGCGGGGAACGCGACGAGGTTGCCGTCGAGGCCGGCGGCGATGACCTTGTCGCCGGCGAGGGCGAGCGAGC
>JANXWT010000472.1 GCA_025351035.1 Opitutia bacterium
CTGGAAAAATTGCTGCCGGCTAACAGTGGTTAGCGGCACCGTTTGCTTACTCGCGGCAAACCCGGCGATAGAGCGCCTCATAGCGCGGCACGATGGCCGCGGCGGAGAACTGCTCGCGGGCCCGCTGCCGCGCGGCCCGGCCGAGTGACGCCCGGCGCGCCGGATCGGCGATGAGCGACTCAACGGCGTGCGTCATCGCCGCCGTATCGGGGAACGGCACGAGCAGCCCGCTTGCGCCCGATTGCACCACCTCGGGAATCCCGCCGACGGCGAACGCCACGCTCGGAACGCCGATGCTCATCATCTCGAGAATGCTCAGACAGAAACTCTCCACCTCGGACGTAAACAGGCCGAGATCGGCCGCTTTCAGGTAATCGTCGATTTCGCTCACGCGCTCGCGCACGACGACACGGTCGGTCAGGCCGAGCCGCTCGACCTCCGCGCGGAACGGCGCGAACGAGTCACCCGCGAGGATCACGAACTTGAAGGACTCGCGCTGGCGGATGGCCGCGACGGTGGCGAGCAAGAGATCGATGCGCTTGAGCGCGCGCAGATTTGAGAGATGCAGGATCATCGCCTCGCCGTCGGCGATGCCGAGTTCACGCCGCACATCGGCGCGGTCCCGGCGCGCGGGGTGGGGCTCGAAGAAATTATGGATGACCTCGATCGGGCGTTTCACACCAAGCAAACGGCCGGTCTCGCGGCGCATGAACTCGGAGACCGTCGTGATGGCGTCAGAGTTTTCCAGTGCATGCGCAATGGCCGGGCCGTAGCCGGGATCGCGGCCGAGCAACGTGGTGTCGGTGCCGTGCAGGGTCGTGATGATTTTCAACCGGTGCTCCTGGTGCAGCATCGAGCGGGCGAGAAACGCGGCGGTAGCATGCGGCACGGCGTAGTGGACGTGCAGCACATCGAGTCCGTAGTCGCGGCTGACCTCGGCCATCTTGACCGAGAGCGGCAGCGTGTAGTCGGGGTGCTTGAAAAGATTGTAGCTGTTGACGACGACCGGATGGAAAAATACCCGAGGGTTGTCGGCCGGCATGCGGAACGGCGGTTCGTAGCTGATGAAATGAATCTCGTGACCGCGTGCCGCCAGTTCCTCGCCGAGCTCGGACGCGAGAATGCCGCTGCCGCCGACGGACGGGTAGCAGGTGATGCCAATCTTGAGCGGGCGGTCAGACATAAAGGGGCGCGTTGCCTGTGCGTAGGGCTGCCGCTTGCCGGCACGCCGCGGCACGGCGACAAGCGCCGATCCTACAAGAATACGATTCGCTGCTCGTCATTTCAAAATCTCCGCGCACTGCGCGCCATCGCAGAGAGCGAATCAAACACGAGCGGGTCGTTCGGCCAGAGGGCTTGCGCGTAGTCCAGGCCGGCGCGCATGCCGCTGACCTGCGCGCGAGCGAGCTGGAAGGCGACGTAGTTGCGCGTCCGCAGCTGCGAGGCGTGCGCCTGCATCGACGCCGTCCACGCGGCGACGACCTCGGGCGCGGAAATGTCGATCAACACCGGCTGAGCGTCGCGCGGCTCGGCGTCGGGCGAGACGGCGTAGAAGAAGAGTTGGCCGATGGCGTGCGGGCGCAGGCGCTTGAGTTCCTTGAGGCCGCCATAGCGCGCGAGACGCGAGGCGTCGCGCACGATCTGCGCGAGACGCCAGTGGTCGGGATGCTGGTTCTCGACGAGACTCGGCGCGAGCACGGCGCTCGGGCGGCGGCGGCGGATGAGGCGCGCGAGCTTGATCGCGTGTGCCGCGCGGACTTCGAGGTGGGAGTCGCCGTCGAGCTTGATGAACTCAATCGTCGCCCCGAGATGCTTCTCGGCCTTCCTTGCCTCGCGCGCGCGGATGGCCGGCGTTCCGTTGGTGCCGGCTTCACCACGCGAGCAGATGACGAGATGCACGGGGCGTCCGGCGTGTGCCTCGCAGGCGATGATCCCGCCGCAACCGAATTCAATGTCATCGGGGTGCGCGCCAAAGGCGAGGAGCGGCGGGAGGGAAGCGTTTGTTTTCATGGGCTGCGTGTCGGTCGGCGTTTGTAGTCTATTAAACTACAAGTGAGCTCGGCTGTCTAACATTCGGTGTAGGCTTCATCGGAACGGTCGATGGGGTCGCGTTTGACAAAAGTGATTTCGGGGGCGTCGGCTTGGTTGAGGTAGGCCTGTTCGCCGGCGCCGGCGATGTAGTGCGTGCAATGAATCACGGATTGCATCCAGCGCAACCGGCTGTCGCGCGTCGGGCTGACCTGCGCTTTGGTGTATTCGCACGGCGGCAGCGTGACGTAGGAGTTGCCGCCTTCGTGGAGTTTCAGCGCGCCGTCGAGGAGCCGTGCGCGGACAATCTCGCCGCTGTGCGGCACGTCGACGAAGCAGTCGGTGATGTCGCACGCGGCCGTGCGCACGGCGGGATCGCCCGAGCGGACGATGCGGATGCCGTCGAGCAGGCCCATGCGGCGATACATCTCGAGGCAGAAATCGGCGGCGTTGGTCGCGGTCGTCTGCTTGAAGGCGTCGACCCAGCACGCGTCGACATAGGCCGGGAGCTGGCGCGCGGTGTTGGCTTGCCAGTCGGTCGGGATGCGCTTGAGGAAGAGCGGCGAGAATTTGCGCTGCACCTTGTTGACGAAAGTGAAGTTCAGCGTCGCGGGTTCATTGGTCTTGCGATGGCGGAGTGTCGTCTGCGTCTCGCGGCAGTCGTGGTCGCTGTCGTGGAAAAAGAACACGATCTCGCCACCGATCTCCGCCTGGAGTTTGCGCGCCGTCACGAACTTGGCGTAGAGAAAGCGCCGGGGGAAAAAGCCGCAGGGTTGCTGGCCGAAGCAGATGACGGGCGTGCTCATGCGTGGGCTAAACAGGAGAAATTGATGGCGCGGGTAGGGCGCACCGGCTCGGTGCGCCGCGGCGG
>JANXWT010000481.1 GCA_025351035.1 Opitutia bacterium
TGCTCACCGACTGGAGCAAGCAACTCCACGCCCAAGTCGTCGCAAAGTAGCCGTTGTTTCTCGGAAGAATCGCCGCGGCAGCAATCGCGACACGCGAAACCAGACTCAGACATCGGCCGGCCCGAGCCAGCGAAAGTAGACCACCATGAATTTTCTCCCGCCAAGGGGATCCGCCACCCGCTGAACGATGGCTTCGCAGTAGGCACCGGACTCGATTTTCGTGGAATCAACCGGGTTCAGGGCGTCGCCGTAGGCGCGAACACGGAACGTATCGGAGCGTGTTGTGAGCAGTGCGCCGATCCCCGCGAGCAGTTGGGCCGAGGTCACGCCACTGTTGCTCTTCGCCAGCGCGTCACTCAGGATCAAGCTGGCCGCGAAGGATTCCACGGTCGCAAAAGGTCCGTTTGCCGAGAGACCGTTGGCAATTCTTGCAGGCAGTGATGTGGTGGCGGAGGTGCCCATCGCGCCAACTGCAATTTGCGGGCTGGCTCCCGAAGCGTTATAGGTCTCCAGCAACCCACGCCAGGCGATGAGCGAATTTGTATTCACGTTGAACGTGCCGGTCCGGCGCTGAACCCCCAATCCTTGGGGCAGCAGACGATACGCGGTGAGCGTAGTGTGGTGAAAACTATCCTGCAGGACGCTGGCCGTCAGCGCAACGACCGGCACTAGACTCAGTTGTTCGTAGGAAATAACTCTCGGCAATTTTGCTGAGTTGGCCGCCAGCGCCACTTTCAGCTTGGCAGTCGCCGAGGTTGCCGGATTGCTGCCCAGGACCGGGGCGACCCCCGGCAGTGCCAATTCAGCTGCGGGAGAGTATGCGCTGATCTTGACGCCTTCGTCGCCGACCCAATACGAGCAGTTGCCAACGGTGCGCGAACTGCCCGGCGAGTTGGTTGCCTCGGCGACAACGATGGGAATTTTCCCGGCAATCACATGCTCCGAGTTTGCCGCCGCCGCCCCTACGCTGCCAGTTGAAATCAGTTCAATGGCTGGCGTCAAAGTGCTGTCGATGGTGGCGGTAACCAGCGCGCCCGACACCAGCCATTTCACAAAGGCCGGTGCCCCAGCACCCGTCCGCCAGACGCCGCACCAATGGCGTGTCGTGCTATTGGCGCTGGCCGCAATATTGGTGATCCCGGCCATGCCGGTGAGTCGGTTGTCATCGTTCGCGTTAATTTGGAGATCATTTAACGCGATGCTTAGTCCGAACAGTGCGTTTTGTCGGGCTTGGGTTTGATAGACTGACGCGGCGGAGATCTGGCCGTTGATGCGGACCAACGTCGATAATGCGAGGACCGCCAACACGAGCAGGGCGAGCAGCGCGAGCGTGATGACGAGTGCAAAGCCCCGACGCCGTTGTTTGACTGTGGCTCTCACTGAGCGGTGCTCCTCATCTCAACCCGGCGCGCATAGACGTGGGAGTTGGCTTCAACCACGGCCCACCACCAGAGAGCGTCCGATGGGTAGGCTACCGGCCGCGTGACCGAACCGTTGTTTCGCTCCAACGCATCGAGCTGCCGGGATCCCTCCTCGGTGAGAATGCGAATCATGACATCCACTACCTCGGGAAACATAGACGCATCGGGTGGCGCGATCGCGTCAGTCGCGGTGTGGGAAGTGTCGTTGCTGGCAGCGGGAAAAATCCGTCTCAACGATCCATCGCTGTTCCGAGCAAAGAGCCATACACCCAAGTCGACGACATTGGTGGCGAGCGCGTCCGACGTATTGGGATTGGTCAAGGTGGCCGCCGTGCGCGGCGCGGCCGGTTTCTGCGCGGCGCTGGCGTAATTCACGGTCACGTCATTGCCGGAAGCAAATGTATTGGCGGCCGAGACGGCCGCGCGGAAAAGGGTGTAGCGCACGTCGGCGGGATTGGCGGCAGTGATGTCGGTGCCCGTCAGCGGGCGGCGCGCCAATTGGTAGGAAATGGCGACGGGCAAGCTACCGGCCGCCTCGACATTGGTGCCGATAAACCGCAGCCACGCACCAGATAAGCCAAACCGAGCATCAGCAATCTTGGGATCAGTGGCTGGAGACACCAAGGACTGGCTCTCGGTTGTTGCCGGTTTCATGAACCCGGGGCTTAGCGGAATCTGCCAGCCATGGTTAACCAATGTCTCCGGAATGTTAATCACATCGACCGCAAGCCAGACTGTGCCCGCTTCTTCCTTCCGATGATGAGCCGATTGCAGGTCGCGCTCGATCATATCCAAGGCAAGTTTCGCCTGTGCATTGGTCGAAACATTGTCCTGCGCGTGCCGCCAGATCGTCAGAGTGCCGGTGGTCACGCTCAGCACGATCCCGGCGAGCAACAACGTGATGCTGATCGCCACCAGCAGCTCCAACAAGGTGAATCCACCTGCGCGCCCCATCGGTTTCATCGGTTTATCGCGACGGTGAAAGCTATCTGGGCACGATCCGCCAACGGCGCAGGCGAGGCCGATCCGGGGTTGCGATACGGCCAGGAGACCCTCGCGTAGAGCGGCAGCACCGACGCGGTGCCGACGAAAGCCAGCGGGGCTTGATTGAACTGCCAGACTTCAATCAGGAAGTATTGGTCGCCGAGGGCCATGATCTCTGTCGGTGGCAAATAGTTGACCGAGTGCAGCGGCAATCCGCCGCGAGCCGCCACAAACTCCAGGCCGTTCGCGAGCGGCGCAGCCATCACTGGGGCTTGATTGGCCAGCGCATCAAACCCACTGGCCGCGAGCCGCTGCAATTCGGCATGGAGGTTGCCGGCGATTCGCTGCGCAACGAGCACATCGCCGTCGTTCGCCATCTGCCGCGTCATCGCCGGCAAGAGGCCCAGCGTCGTCGCCACGGCGACAGCGAAAACGCCGACGGCAATAACCACTTCGACCAAGGAGAACGCACGTTGCTTGCTTGGCGCGCCCATATCAAAAGCTTGCCCGGCTGTTGATCAGTGCGGTCACGCCGTAACTGCTGAGCGTCAGGCCGCGCACTTCCTCCGGGTTCTCCAATTCGACCGGTGACTCCCCGGCGGCATAGGTTCCCGGTGGCCGCCGCTTGCCAAACGCGAGAATGATGTCGCCCGAATTTGCCGTCGTTCCCGGAGCGGAAATCGTCAGATAGACCCATTGCTCGGCCGTCGGACTGTTGATCGTCTCCGCGGAAATATTGCCGTTCTGCAGCGCCGTAGAACGCAGATTGGAACCGTCGCTCTTGACCCAAGCGGTCGCAGTATTGGCGGCGAACAGACCGGCAGGAATCGACGCAAAATTTCCCGGAATCAGGTAGGCACCGTCAGGCAAATACGCCTCGGCCGCTGGCTGCCACCCGCCGGACATCTGAATCTGAATGGCAATGTAGCGGAGAAACCGAGAAGGCTGCGCCGTGCTGTTCTGATCCACATTGACGAGGAAACGCACCGACTGACCGCTGGCCATTGCCTTCATCCGAGTCGCGACAAGCATGTTTGCCACCGTGGCTTGCGCCGACTGCAGTGCGCCGGACTTGCCACCACTCGCGAGATTGCCGAGGAGAAAGACCGACAGAGCCGCGATGAGTCCGATGACAACGAGGAGTTCGAGGAGAGTGAAGGCTGAACACCGTGGGCGGCGAGCAGCCTGCTGTGAGTCGCGTTGTGCGGGGCAGATCATTTCCAACTGAAGGTAAAATCGGGAGAATCGCTGGTCGAGGTCGGCGACGGTGCGTAGAAGGCGATGCCGGCGCGGATGCCAGTGGCGGGGATATCGGCGGCGGTTGGCTTTACTCCCGCGACAAAGGGAATGCCGTCCGGGTAGTCGGTGCCGTTGATGACGCCGTCGAGGTTCTTGTCCACGAGCACGGCGATCTCGGTGTTGTCAAAGGCGTCGCGAAGCAGATTCGGCGTGGTGGCGGAGGAGGCGGTAAAATCAGAGTCGCTGAAGGAATAGAACGAAATGAGTTTCCGGTTTTGCGCCTCGGGATTTTGTGAATCGACCCCGGAAGCATACGCGGGCAGCGCCGAGCCATCGCGCCGCTTGGCAGCGAGAACATCATGGAAGAGATGGAGCGAGCTCGCCGTAATGTTTTGTCCGGAAGGGTTGACGAGATTGGAGCTGTGAAAAGCCGGATAGTAACCGTATTCACTGCGAAAACCCTCGATGGCGGCCGCCCATTGGGTGAATTGCACGCGGGTCTTCGACTTGTTCGCCGCGCGCCGGGCCCCGGTCACGCTGGGAAAGATGAGCGCGGCAAGGATGCCGATGATCGCGACGACAGTGAGGAGCTCAAGAATGGTGAAGCCGCGCGCACGCGCGCATGACGTATCATGAATGCGAGCAGTCATCAGTTGCGGTTGGCGTAGAGGTTGTCGGTGTTGCCGGCGGCGGCAACATCGATGAGACCGCTGGTGGGCACGACGGTGGACAGTCCGTCCGGTCCGATGGAATAGAGGACAAAACTGCTGTTCGTCCAGCCGCTGGCCGTCGTGTTGTAGGCGTAGACGTAGGGTTGGTCCCACGGGTCGGTGAGGACGGCGGCGGTGCTGGTGAATGGGTCGGCGTCGTAGAGGAGATGGAACTTGGCGGACTCGATGAGCGCGCGACCGGTGATGACCATGTTGGACGGGCCGAGTTTGCCGATGAGTGCTTGGAGCAGGCGGGCGGAATCGGTGGTCTGCGGGTAATCACCATATTGGCTTTTGTAGGCTTCGAGGGCCGTGGAGAGCGCGGCCAGTTCAACTTTGGCGCGGGCGACCTTGCCGCTCTCGGAGGCGCGTCGCCCCACTCCGAGCACGATCCCGGCAAGGGTTGCGATGATGCCCATGACGACGAGGAGTTCCAGCAGCGTGAAGCCACGCGACATAACGCGTGGGAATGAGCCTACTTCGCTCCTTCCGAAGCTATGAAGGGCGAGCGAATGGCAAATGGGCGGCCGGGGCGAGACGGGCATAGACGGATGAGAAAGATGCGGGAAAACTCTACTGTCTTATTCGTCCTCAGACTTGAGCGCGGCGAGGACGGAGAAGTCTTCGAGCGTCGTGGTGTCGCCCTTGACCTCGCCGCCGCCGGCGAGCTCCTTGAGGATGCGCCGCATGATTTTTCCGCTGCGGGTCTTGGGCAGACCGGCGGCGAAGCGGATGGAGTCGGGTTTGGCGAGCGAACCGATTTCCTTGCCGACGTGGTTGCGGAGGACTTCCTTGAGTTCCCCGGTCGGGGCCTGTCCGGCCTTGAGCGTGACGAAGCAGACGAGCGCGGAGCCTTTTATTTCGTCGGGTCGGCCGACGGCGGCGGCCTCGGCGACGGCAGGATGCGAGACGAGCGCGCTCTCGACTTCGGCGGTGCCAATGCGGTGACCGGAGACGTTGAGCACATCGTCGATGCGACCAACAACCCAGAGGTAGCCGTCGGCGTCCTTGCGCGCGCCGTCGCCGCAGAAGTAGAGGCCGGGCAGTTCGCTCCAATATTGCTTTTTGAAACGCGTGTCGTCGCCCCAGAGTGTGCGGAGCATCGAGGGCCAAGGTTGCATGAGG
>JANXWT010000501.1 GCA_025351035.1 Opitutia bacterium
GCGCCATCTCGCGGCCGCGGAATTTGAGGCGGAGTTTCACCTTGTTGCCGTGGTCGAGGAATTCCTCGGCGTGGCGGACTTTGGTGATGAAATCGTGGTGCTCGATGCGCACGGTGAATTCGATCTCCTTGATCTTGCCGGCGGCGGGCTTCGAGTGCGCGTGCTTCTTCTGCTCCTCGTAGACGTATTTGCCGAAATCCATGATGCGGCAAACGGGCGGCGTGGCGTTCGGCGCGACCTCGACGAGATCGAGGTTGAACTGGATGGCCAGTTGCAGCGCTTTCGGGGTGTCGAGGATGCCGAGTTGGCGGCCCTCGGGGCTGATCACGCGAATCTGCGGGGACTTGATGCGGTGGTTGCGGCGGATGGCCGCGAACGGGTCGTTATTGCGACGAAAATCGCGCGGGCGGCCGCCGGAGGCGGAAGAGGAAGGTAAGGCCATTAACTAGTGGTTACGTGCTGAGGTGTGAGTCGGAGGCTCTTTTTGCCGGGAACGCAGGTGATGACAACACCTATTTCTCGACGGAAAATCGCCGGCGGCGGCCGTGAGCGGATCACACGCTGAAGCTCTCTCCACACGAGCAGGACGCCTTGGCGTTCGGGTTGGAGAACTTGAAACCGCCCGCGACCATCGCCGCCGAGTAGTCGAGCTGCGTGCCCTTCAGGTAGAGGGCGGTCTTGGGGTCGACGACCACCCGCGCGCCCGCCATGCGGACAAAGATGTCGCCCGCGCGCGGCTGCGCGGTGAACCGCAGCTTGTAGCTGAGACCGTTGCAGCCGCCCCCGGTGATGGCCACGCGCAGCAGCTCGCCCTGCTGTTCCCGCGCGATGAGCGCCGCGACCTTCTGCGCCGCAGCCGGCGTGAGGCGCACGAGGTTTTCGTTCCCCTCGCGAACCCCCTCGGGCCAGGCAATTGTGGTGGTGGAGTCAGGCACAGCGGACACCTATGCGTCTTGCCGGAATTTTATCAAGCGCTGCGCGACCGTGACGGCATTGGCGAAGCTGGTCGTGCGGGCGATGCCTTGGCCGGCGATCCCGAAGGCGGTGCCATGATCCGGGCTCGTGCGGACAAACGGAAGTCCCCTTGTGACGTTCACCGCCTCGTCAAAATCCACGGTCTTTAACGGCGCCAAGCCCTGATCGTGGTAGAGCGCGACGACGACATCGAACTCCCCGCGGAGCGACCGACCGAAGATTGTATCGCCCGGCAGGCACGCCGAGACGCCCGGGAAATCACGGCGCAACTCGGCCAAGATGGGATTGATCACGCGAATTTCCTCATCGCCGAGCACGCCACCCTCGCCCGCATGGGGATTGAGCCCGCAAACGCCGATGCGCGGTTGCGCGATGCCTTCGGAGCGCGCCAGCTCGTCGGCCGCCCGCACGGCGCGGGCGAACCCGACCGCAGTCAGGTGCCTGAAGACCTCGCGCAACGGAATGTGCCACGTGAGCATCGCGACGCGCAGGCGGCCGCCACAAAAGCACATCGTCGGTTCGCCACCCCAGCGCGCGGCGAAAAATTCCGTCTGTCCCGGAAACGCATAACCGATGCGCGCAAGCCCCTCCTTGCTCACGGGGCCCGTGACGACACCGGAGAACTCGCCGGCCTGGCAACCCTGCGCCGCGCGCTCCATTGCCGCCCACGCCACCAGCGCGCCCTCGGCGGTTGGCTGGCCGGGAGTCGCCGAAAATTCCCCGAGGCCCGCCGCGATTTTAGCGGCCGGAGTGTCAAGCGCATCGAGCCATCGCGATGGTCCGATCACGGCGCAACCGGCCGCCTCGGCGCGGTGCTCGGCGAGCCAGCGGGCGATGATCTCGGGGCCCACGCCCGCGGGATCGCCGCAGGTGAGGGCGAGTTTACCCGCTGGTTTCATCGTCGCTCAAGTTCGCCGCCGGCCGGGCAAACCCGCGCTTGCCCGCGGCGAAAAATTCCAGAAAGCGCCGCACCTCCGCGTTTGCCGTTCCCGCGGCCAGCAGCTCAGCCGCCGGCCGGCGCGGGTCGCCGCCGGCAAACACGGCACGGAAACACGCCTTCAGTTCGCGGATCGCCTCACGGCTGAAACCACGGCGTTTGAGGCCGACAACATTGAAACCCGGCACTTCGTCGCGCTCGGCCACCATCAGGAACGGGGCGACATCCTTGGTCAGCCGCGTCAGGCCGCCGACCATGGCGCCCTCGCCGATGCGGACAAATTGGTGAATGCCCGCCCCGCCGCCGACAAAGGTGAAGCTCCCCACCTCGACGTGGCCCGCAAGCATGACGTTGTTGGCGAGCACGACGTCGTCCGCCACTTGGCTGTCGTGGCCGACGTGAGCATTGGCCATCAGAAAACAGCGTTCGCCAACAGTCGTGGCCTGGCCGCTGTGAATGGAGCGGTTGATCGTCACGTGCTCACGCACGATGGTGCCCTTGCCAATGCGGGCCGACGACTGCGTGGCCGGATCAAATTTCAGATACTGTGGGTCGCCGCCGATCACGGCGAACGGATGCACGCTCACGCCGGCCGCGAGCACGGTGTGTTTCCGGATGATCGCGTGGGCGTGGATAACGCATCCAGCGCCAAGCTGCGCGCCCTCCTCGACGATGGCGGTCGGATGGATGCTCATGCTTTCGGGCGGCGCGGCGCGGTGGCGCGGTCGGGGAGAAGATCGAGCTGCGGATCCTTGAGCAGGTCGTAGTTTTTCAGGATGCGCATGACCTGCAGCGTGTCGCTCTTCGTGTAGCTCTGGTTGATCTCGATGCGATCAAGCAGGTCGAGCAGCATCGCGCGGAAGGAAATGATCGCGTCGACGCCGCGGGCCTTGAGTAGCGCGACACTCTGCGAGCGAAACGGCTCGGCGGTCGGCAGGCTGGGCAGCACGAGGATCTTGGTCAGCTCGTCATTCGGGTCGTCGGATGAGGCGGCGGGGAAGTAGCGAGAGATTTCCTTCAGGACATTGTCTTCGAGAAATCGAAATATCTCCGGGCTGCTCTTGAGCATTTGCGGCGTGAACCGGCCGGTATGCCAGCCCTTGACGACAATGACGGCGCGGTGGATGTTGGGCAGTTCATTCGAGAAAAGCAGGAAGTCGGGTTTGCGCGAGCCGCGCACATAGGCGGGGTTATAGACCAGCAAATCGACCTCCTCGTCGCCGGTCTTCTTGCGCGACTGCACTTGGTATTTGCGCACTTGGCGGACGAGAAATCCGTATTGCTCGAAATACTCGCGGACTATGCCTTCGTCGATGGCTGCCATTTGGCGCGACGCTAGCCGCGCGGGTGCGCAGCGCGAACGAAAAATCTCAGCCCGCGCCCAACGCGCGCCAGACCGCACGGACCAGCGCCGGTGACACCTCGTCAACCGTGGTCGCCGTGCCAATCCGCCTCAAGATCACGAAGCGCAACCGGCCGCCGCAGCTTTTCTTGTCATGCGCCATCGCCCGCATGAGCCCGGCGGTCGGCAAAGATCGGCGCAGCCGCACGGGCAGCCGGTGCGCCGCGAGCACCGCCGCGACGCGCGACGCCGTGCCGGCGGGAGCGTGGCCAAGTTTCTCTGACAAGCTGGCCGCCCCAACCAACCCGAGGGCGACGGCTTCGCCGTGCAGATAGACGCCGTAGTCGGCGGTGCGTTCGATGGCGTGCGCGAAAGTGTGACCGAGATTCAACAGCGCACGGCCACCGGCGCGGGCTGTATCGCGTTCATCGGCGGCGACGATTCCGGCCTTGAGCGCCACGCAGCGACGGATGACGCTCGCGCGATCGGCGCTGCGTCGAGTCAGCGGCGTGCGCGCAAGCCGGGCGAACAGCGCGGCATCGCCGAGCAGTCCGTATTTGATGACCTCGGCCATGCCTGCGGCGAACTCGCGCTGGGGCAGCGTGCGCAGAAAGTTTGTGGCGAGACAGACCGCGTGCGGCTGGTGGAACGCGCCGGCGAGATTCTTGCCCGCCGGCAGATTGATGCCGGTCTTGCCGCCGACAGCGCTGTCGACCATCGCGAGCAACGTCGTGGGCACCTGGATCACGTCTATGCCGCGCAAGTAGGTCGCCGCGGCGAAACCCGCGACGTCGCCCACCACGCCGCCGCCGACCGCGACGAGCACCCCGGAGCGGTCGAGCCGCGCCCGGCTGA
>JANXWT010000021.1 GCA_025351035.1 Opitutia bacterium
AACTCGTCGAGGTGGAGTATGAGCCGTTGACGCCGATTGTCTCGATCGCCGACGCGATGGCGCAGGGCAGCTACCACACCGAGCCGCACACGCTGAAGCGCGGCGATGCGGCGGCGGAGTTCGAGCTGGCGCCGTGCAAACTGGAGGGCGAAATCGAGTTCGGCGGGCAGGAACATTTTTATCTCGAGACGCACGCGGCGTGGGCCGAGGCGGGCGAGGACGGCACGGTGCTCATCAACTCATCGACGCAGCATCCGTCGGAAATCCAGACCATCGTCGCCGAGTTGCTGCACGTGGCGCGGCACAAGATCGTCGTGCAGGCGCCGCGCATGGGTGGCGGATTTGGCGGCAAGGAGACGCAGGGCAATGCGTTCGCGGCGCTTGTGGCGCTCGCGAGCATCCGCACGGGCCGGCCGGTGCGCGTGCAACTCGATCGCGACCTCGACATGCAGCTCACGGGCAAGCGGCATCCGTTCCATGCGAAGTTTCGCATCGGCCATGATCGCGAGGGGCGGCTGCGCGCGGCGCAGGTTGAACTGGTGTCCGACGGCGGCTGGTCGCTCGATCTCTCGCAGCCGATCCTCGACCGCGCGCTGTTCCACCTTGACAACGCCTACTACATCCCGGCGGTCAATTTCACCGGGCGCGTGGCGAAGACCAACGTGACATCGCACACGGCGTTTCGCGGCTTCGGCGGACCGCAGGGCATGTTTGTCATCGAGGAAGTGATGGACCGCATCGCCCGCTCGCTCGGTCTGCCGCCGGAAGTCGTGCGCGAGCGCAATCTTTACCGCGGCAGCGGCGCGACCAACACGACGCACTATCTCGAGGAGATCGGCGACAACCGCATCCCGGAACTCTGGCAGCGCGCGATGGACTCGGCGAAGTTTGCCGAACGGCGCGCGGCCGTCGCCGCCTGGAACCGCACGGCGCCGCACCGCAAGCGCGGGCTCGCGGTCACGCCGGTGAAGTTCGGCATCTCGTTCACGCTGTCGCACTACAACCAGGCCGGCGCGCTCGTGCACATTTATCAGGACGGTTCGGTGCAAGTGAATCACGGCGGCACCGAGATGGGACAGGGGCTGCACACGAAGATGCTCGGCGTCGCGATGCGCGAGCTTGGCCTGCCCGCCACGAGCATCCGCCTGATGACGACGAGCACGGACAAGGTGCCAAACACGTCGGCCACGGCGGCGTCGAGCGGCGCGGACCTCAACGGCGCGGCCGTTGCGGCGGCGTGCGTGATCTTGCGCGAGCGACTGGCGCCGGTGGCGGCAGGGTTGCTCGGCACGACGGCGGAAAAAATTGTATTTGCCGACGGCTTCGCGGGCGTGAAGGGCACGGAAAACAAGATCCCTTTCGCCAAGGTGACGGCAAAAGCCTACACGGAGCGGATCAGTCTTTCGACGACGGGCTACTACAAAACACCCGGCATCCAGTGGGACTGGACGAAGTCGGCGGGACGGCCGTTTCACTATTTTGCCTGCGGTGCAGCGGTGGCCGAGGTCGAGGTCGATGGGTTTACGGGCATGCACCATGTGCGGCGCGTCGACATCGTGCACGACGTCGGCGACTCGCTGAATCCCGGCGTCGACCGCGGGCAGATCGAAGGCGGCTTCGTGCAGGGCATGGGCTGGCTGACGAGCGAGGAATTGAAATGGGACCAGAACGGCCGGTTGCTGACGCACAGCGCGAGCACCTATCAGATCCCCGCGTTCAGCGACGCGCCGATGGAGTTCAACGTCACGCTGCTGCCGAAGGCGGCGCAGCCGAACACGGTTCACGGGAGCAAAGCTGTCGGCGAACCGCCGCTGATGCTCGCGTTCTCGGTGCGCGAGGCGATCCGTGACGCCGTGGCGAGTTTCGGTCCGGTCGGCGGACAAGTGCCGCTCGCTTCACCCGCGACCGGCGAAGCAGTGTTCAAGGCGATTCAGGCGCGGCTATCGCGGTGAAAAGTTCCAACCTCCAAGCTCCAGAGAAACACTATTGAGGCTCGCGCAATCAGCTAAACACAACGTCATAAGTAATTGCCTATTGTGGTGGCCTGGGTTATCGTCCGTGCAATGAAAGCACTGACGATATCCGATCAAGAAAACATGATCCTGGCCTTGCAGGACGAAATCCGCCGCAACGACACCTCGCG
>JANXWT010000050.1 GCA_025351035.1 Opitutia bacterium
TAGGTTGCGGGTATGACTCGCGAACAACTGCTTCAGCGCATCTGGATCGACCCCGCCCGCTGCGGGGGAAAGCCGTGCGTTCGCGGGCACCGGATCTGGGTATCGTTGATCCTTGATCTTCTGGCCGCAGGCGAATCCGCCGAGTCGATTCTGGAACAATATCCCGGACTCACGGCCGAGGATATCCAAGCCTGCCTCGCCTATGGCTCGGAGATGGCGCGGGAACGTTTCGTGGACATACCACTCGAACCGGCCGGCGCGTGAAGCTGAAACTGGATGAAAATCTCGGTGAGCGCGGCCGGTTGGCCTTGGCCGCGGCTGGGCATGAGGTTTGCACTGTGCCCATGCAGGCTTTGCAGTCCGCCACTGACCGAGAGTTGCTGGCGCGCTGTGTGGCCGAAGATCGCGCCCTCGTGACACTGGATCTGGATTTCGCCAATCCGCTGGTCTTTCCTCCCGCCCGGCACTCGGGTGTCGCGGTGCTGCGCCTGCCCCGCAAACCCACGCACACGGATTTGGATCAGGCCATCGGCACACTGGTCGGCGCGCTGCGTGGCCAATCGCTCGGTCAGCAGCTCTGGATTGTGGAAATCGGACGAGTGCGCGTCTATTCACCCTAAACAGATCGGTGTGTTGCCAGCCGCGCAGACTGTTCGTCTGTGCCCGACCGATCCCGAGTTCACCCACATCCTCGGCACTTTCCCTCTCGTCGCAGAGTCTGTGAAGTCCGCGGCGTTGGCGGCGTTCCGGGCGAAGGCGTGAATTCAACCCCGAGCCGGTTTGTAGTTTTATAGACTACAAGTCGGCGGCGGTGGCGGGCTAAAGAAAAGCCCCGCCGGTGGGCGGGGCTGGAAGAGACGGCGCGGCGACGAGCGCCGGCCCTACAGTGTGAGGTCAAGCGTTCGCCGCAGGCGCGGCATACGCCTCCATGCCGACGCACGAGCACACGAGGTTGCGGTCGCCGTAGACGTTGTCGACGCGGCCCACGGCGGGCCAGAATTTGCTGGCGCGGGTGTGCCGGTCGGGGAACGCCGCGGTCTCGCGCGTATATGGGTGCGGCCACTCGGTGGCGCAGGCGACGTGCGCGGTGTGCGGGGCGTGCTTGAGCGGGTTGTTGAGCTTGTCGCTCTCGCCGCTGGCGACCGCGGCCATCTCGCCGTGGATCGACACGAGCACGTCGCAGAAACGGTCGAGCTCGTGCTTCGATTCGCTCTCGGTCGGTTCGATCATGAGCGTGCCGGGGACGGGGAACGACATCGTGGGCGCGTGGTAGCCGTAATCCATCAGGCGCTTCGCCACGTCCTCGACTTCGACGCCGTGCTTTTTCCACGAGCGGAATTCGAGGATGCATTCGTGCGCGACGAGCCCGCTGCCGCCCTTGTAGAGGACGGGGAAATAGTGGTCGAGGCGCTTGGCCGTGTAGTTGGCGTTGAGCAACGCGAATTTCGTCGCGCGGGTAAGGCCGTCGGGTCCCATCATGCGGATATACATCCAGGTGATGACGAGAATGCTCGCGCTGCCAAACGGCGCCGACGAAACGGCGCCGCCATGTTGAGAGTTGAGGGTTGAGAGTTGAGAGTTGAAAACATGGCCGGGCAGGAACGGCACGAGGTGCTTCGCGACGCCGATGGGGCCCATGCCGGGACCGCCGCCGCCGTGCGGGATGCAGAACGTCTTGTGCAGATTGAGGTGGCACACGTCGGCGCCGATGTCGCCCGGCCGGCACAGCCCGACCTGGGCGTTCATGTTGGCGCCGTCCATGTAGACCTGGCCGCCGTGCTCGTGCACGATGGCACAGACGTCCTTGATGGTGTCTTCAAAGACGCCGTGCGTGGACGGATAGGTCACCATCAGCGCACCCAGCGAATCCTGGTGCTCGGCGGCCTTGGCGCGCAGGTCGTCGAGGTCGATCTCGCCCTTGGTGTCGGTCTTCACGACCACGACCTGCATCCCCGCCATCACCGCGCTGGCCGGATTGGTGCCATGGGCCGACGCGGGAATCA
>JANXWT010000072.1 GCA_025351035.1 Opitutia bacterium
GTCGAAGTCGAACAGCGTCGAGAGTTGGAAGCGGAGCGTGTTGCGGAAAAGCCGGTAGGCTTCGCCGACGTTCTTCAGAATCTCGTCGTCGACAGGGATGTCGTCGCGGAAATCCTGCGAGGCGATCCAGAGGCGGATGACATCGGCGCCGTGCTGCGCGATGTAGGCGTCGGCTGTCTGCGGTTTCTGGTAAGTCGAGCTCTTGGAAATTTTCTGGCGGTTCTTGTCGACGATGAAGCCGTGGGTGAGGACGGCCTTGTAGGGCGCGGCGTCGAACGCGATGACGCTGCACCAGAGCGAAGACTGGAACCAGCCGCGGTGCTGGTCGCTGCCTTCGAGATAGAGATCGGCGGGCCAGGAGCTGCCTCCTTGGCCGCGTTTGAGCACGGCGGCCTGCGTCGAGCCGGAGTCGATCCACACGTCGAGCGTGTCGCGGCCGCAGACGAGGTCGCTCGGTGCGGGCCAGCCCGCGGGGAGCGTCACGCCTTCGAGAATCTGCACGGGCGTGGCGTCATACCAGAGATTGGAGCTGCTGGTCTCGATCTTCGCGGCGACGGCGCGGGCAACCTCGGCGTCGAGGTAGGCTTTTTTCTTGGCGTCGTAGAAGGCCGGGATCGGCACGCCCCAGGAGCGCTGGCGGCTAATGCACCAGTCTGGGCGGTCCATTACCGCACCGAGAATGCGAGACTCACCCCAACTGGGAATCCACTTTACCGTGGAAATCGCGCGTGATGCCACATGTCTGGGAGAATTATCGGCAGGGATATCCGTCAGGCCACCTCCAAGTGGATCCTGTATGAAAATGTCCAACTTAACGAACCACTGGTCGACGGCGCGGAAAATGATCGGAGTCTTCGAGCGCCAGCAATGCGGGTAGCTGTGCGGGTATTTCGCTTTTGCGAGCAGCGCGCCGGCAGCGGCGAGAGACTTCAGCACGCCGATGTTGGCGGTGGAAGTTTTCTTGGTGGCGAGGTCCTCGACGCTTTCGAGGCAGGAGAGACCGACGAGTTCTTTCGGCACGCGGCCGTCGTCGAGGTATTTACCGTCGTCGCCGATGGGGCAGTAAATCTCCAGCTTGTATTTCAGGCCGGTCTGATAGTCCTCCGGGCCGTGGCCGGGAGCGGTATGCACGCAGCCGGTGCCGGTGTCGGTCGTGACGTATTCCTCCAGCAGCAGCGGCGACGCGCGGTCGACGAGCGGGTGGCGGGTCTCGAGATGGTCGAGCTTCGCGCCGGCGACTGTCATGACGACGGTCGGAGGCGTCTCGATCTTTGCGGCGGCGGTGACGGCGCCGAGCAACGCTTGCGCGACGATGATGCGCTCGGCGCCGAGGTCGGCGACGGCGTATTCGATCTCCGGATGGATCGCGATGCCTAGGTTGGACGGGATCGTCCACGGCGTGGTTGTCCAGATGACGACGGAGAGCGGCTTGTCGGTCGGCAGGCCGAACTTCTCGGCCTCGCTTGCCGGCACGGCGAATTTCACCCAGATGGACGGCGAGACGTGATCCTTGTATTCGATTTCGGCTTCGGCGAGCGCGGTCTCGAACGGAATGCTCCAGTAAACGGGTTTCTTGCTGCGGTAGACGAGGCCCTTCTCCACGAACGCCGCGAAGGTGCGCAGGATGTCGGCCTCGAACTCCGGCGTCTTCGTCTTGTATTCGTGCGCCCAGTCGGCGAGCACGCCGATACGCTTGAACTGCTCGGTCTGTTTCTTGATCCAGCCTTCGGAAAATTCGTCGCACTTCGCGCGCAACCCGGCGGTGGTGAGCGTGAGCTTTTTCTCCTGCACTTCGCGCGAGACTTTCTGCTCGATCGGCAGGCCGTGGCAGTCCCAGCCGGGCACGTAGGGCGTGCGAAAGCCACGCATGGTCTTGTAGCGGTTGATGAGGTCCTTGAGCGTCTTGTTTAGCGCGGTGCCGATGTGGACATCGCCGTTGGTGAACGGCGGACCGTCGTGTAGCACGAAGCTCGGCGCGTTGGCGCGCTGCTCCTGGGTGCGGCTGTAGAGTCCCATTTTCTCCCAGTGGGCAACCCGGCCCGGCTCACGCTGCACCAGACCCGCCCGCATGGGGAAGTCGGTCTTGGGAAGCAGGAGAGTGTCTTTGAGGTCTTGCGCCATGGGAATAAGGCGCGGGAGGCTAGCTCAACAAGGAGGGTAGTCAAGTGGCGAGACTCCTCGGCGCCGAAGGACGGTTTACACTCTGAATTTGGCGGCTTCCGCCGCCAGGCGCACGCCGGATTTCACGCAGTCGGGCAGCGAAATTCCGTCGCGGACATTGCCGCCGATGAAGAGGCCGGGCGCGGATTTTTCGACCGTCTCGATGGCTTCCTGGTAGCGCTCGTAGCCGATGATGTATTGCGGGATGGCGCGGGGCCAGAAGGTGTGTTTGACGAACGCTGGAGCGCCGGTCGCGCCGACGAGGTCGCGCAGGTCGGGCGCGATGCGATCGAGCAACGCCGCCGTGGACAAGCGCGCGCTGTCGGGCTGACGCATACCGCCGGCGAAAATCGTGAGACCTACGTGGCCCTCGGGCGCGCGGTCGGGAAACAGCGTCGACGAAAACAAAATGCCGAGGACCTCGCGGCGTTCTTTCTCGGGCACGAGTCCGCCGAAGCCGTCGAGCGGATGCGCGACTTGCTCGCGGCGGTAACCGAGGAAAAGCGAACTGACGGGCGGTTGCGGGATGGCGTCGAGCATCGCGAGGCGGCGTTCGCCGAGCGTGCCGAAGGTGAGGTGGGCGAGCCCATGCGCAGGGATCGCGAGCACGACGGTGTCGAACTCGTCGCTGCCACTGTGGCCGGCGTGTTTCCAGATCAAACGATGCGGCTTGCCGGGGATGATCGTCTCGACCGAGGTGTCGAGGCGCACGGTGCCGGGTGGGAGTTTGGCGAGCGCGCCGTCGATCAGTGTCTGCAGGCCGTGCTTGAAAGAAACGATGGGTGCGAGGCCGGACTCGCCGCGGGCTTTCTTGGCTTTGCCGAGGGCCATCATGCCGCGCAGCAGCGAACCGTGCGAGCGCTCGGCCTGCCACAGGCTCGGGAAAGCGTGGCGCACGGAAAGTTTTTTCGGGTCGCCCGCGTAGATGCCGGCGATGAGCGGGTTGACGGCGTAGTCGACGAGCTCCTGCGTGAAATGCGCGCGGACCAGTTCGGCGAGACTGATGTCGGTCGTGCGGACGCGCGGCCGGGTGAGCAGCTCGGTGAAGATGGCGAACTTCGTGCGCGCGCCGAACAGCGACGTGCCGAAGAACGAACCCGCCGAAGAGGGCACGGGCACGAATTTGCCGCCGCGCACGATGAAGCGTTTCTTCGCGACGGCGTTGGCGGTGACGAGGTCGGATTCGAGGCCGAAATCTTTGACGAGTTGCTTCAGCTCTGACGCGCCGTATTGGAGGGAGTTGGGACCGCCCTCGATGAGATAACCGTTCTCGCGGAAAGTCTGCACCGAGCCGCCGGCGTGCGGCGCGCGCTCGAAGACAGTGACGCGGCAGCCCTGCTGGTGCAGCCGGAAAGCCGCCGTGAGGCCGGTGATGCCGGCGCCGATGATCGCGACTGATTTTCCGGACGAACGGCTCATGACGAACGGCTCACTTCCAGTTGGTGACGGTGTCGACGAGCGCCTGCACGCACTCGATCTTCGCTTGCGGCATGATGCCGTGGCCTAGGTTGAAAATGTGGCCCTTCGCGCCGCGCATCGATTCGAGCAGGCGCGTGGTTTCGTGGGCGACGATCTCCGGCGTGGTGTTCATCAGCACCGGATCGAGGTTGCCTTGGAGCGCGATGTTGCCCGGGACGAGCTTGCGCACGACGCTAAGGTCGACAGTCCAGTCAACACCCAGCACGCTCGCGCCGCTGAACGCCTGATCCGTGAGCTGCGACGGCGTGCCCTTCGCGTAGAGGATGACGGGAAAATCTTTCGGCAGCGCGGCGATGACTTCGCGCATCCAGCGGAGCGAAGCCGCCTCGTAGTCCTGACCGGCGATGATGCCGCCCCACGAATCGAAAATCTGGATGGCATCGGCGCCGGCGCGGATCTGCATCTTGAAATACTCGATGAGCGCGACGGTGAGTTTCTCCATCAGCGCGTTGAAGAACGGGCGGTCGTTGAAGAAGAGTTCCTTGATGCGGCAGAAATCGTCGGAGCTGCCGCCCTCGACCATGTAGGTGGCAAGGGTCCACGGCGAACCGCCGAAACCGAGGAGCGCTTTCTCGCCCTTGAGCTCGGCCTTCACGCGTTCGAGCGTTTTGCCGACGTAGTCGAGGCGTTGCGCAACGCTGTCGGTCGTGAGCGCGTCGAGCTGGGCGCGCGTATCGAGGCGGAACTCCATGCCGATGCCGCCTTCCTCGCGAAACTTGTAGCCCTGGCCCATGGCCTCGGGGATGACGAGGATGTCGGAGAAAATGATCGCGGCGTCGAAGGCGAAACGGCGCAGCGGTTGCAGCGTGACCTCGGCGGCGAGCTCGGGCGTGCGCACCATCTCGAGGAAGGAGCTCTTGGCTTTGAGCGCGCGGTATTCGGGGAGGTAGCGGCCGGCTTGGCGCATCACCCAGACGGGTGGGCGGTCGAGCGGCTCACAGGCGCAGGC
>JANXWT010000119.1 GCA_025351035.1 Opitutia bacterium
GCGACGAAGAGCGACACGTCGGAGAAGAGGGTCCGGGTGCCGTAGGACTTTGAAACGTCGGCGAGAGTGAGCATGCGAACCCGCGAGTGAGCCGCTTCCCGCAGCCGCGGTCAATCGCACACTTGAAAACTTGCGCGGCGCTTGCGGAATGTGTTGTTCGGCACCGGGCCTCGCCAGCCTTGTGGAGCGGAACTTTGTCCACCTGCGGCCCGTTCAAACGAGCGTCAGCGCCACCGCTCCCGCCACCGCGAGCGCGCCGCCGGTGAGCGAGCGCTTCGACGGCCGCTCGCCCTCCAGCCAATAGGTGAGCGGGATGATCGCGAGGGGTGCGCAGGCGGTGATGGGCAGGACGATGCCGCTCGGTGCCGACGCGAGCGCGAGCTGAAACGCGCTCATTCCCAGCACCGGTCCGGCCAGCGCGTGAATCGCAATCCAGCTATGCGCCCGCGCGGACGGCGTGGGTGGCGCGGGGAGGCCGCGCCGGCGATCCAACCAGTATTTGACGCCAAACCATAGCAGCGTGAGCGCGATGCCGCCGACCACGCGCTGGTAGGCGGCGGTCAGGCCGTCGACGTGTTCGCCCGCCACCGCGGCAAGTCCGAAAGCGCGCCGGCTGAAGACGGCCCCGGCCCCTTGGCCGAGCGCGGCGATGAGACCGAACAGCACCCCGACCGGTCGCATGCACCCTTTCGGTGGATCTTTCCTCGTGGGCAGCAGTGCCACGATGATGCCCGCCAGCACTACGCTGATGCACGCGAACTGCGCCCCACGCAATCGCGTGTCGAGCCACAGCCACTCGATGAAAATCGCCACCGGCACGCTCAGGCACTGGTTCATCGTTGTCGTCAGCCGCGAGCCGAGGAACGGCAACGCGGCAAAAAACGCGAGATCCCCCACACCCATCCCGAGCAATCCGCTCCACAGAAAGTCAGGCAGTGCCGCGCCGTGCAGTCCGCCGCCGAAAAGATGCGCCCACGCCCCGAGGCAGAGCAGCCCGAGCGTCAGCCGGCCGAGATTCGCGCGGGCCGGACCGACGGCCTGCTGGCTCTTGTGGGCCAGCACGGACGAAGTGGCGAAAAGCATGGTGGTGAGAAAGGCGTAGAACACGGCGGAAAGCCGCGCACACTTGCGCCGGACGGTCTGCCCGCCAAGGCGCAATTGCGCCGCGTGCGGCCCGCGCGGGGCTTTGCAACCGCCCGCTTCTGTGCTTCAGTGCCGGTTCGCATGTCCAATCGCCTCGTCCTGGAAAAATCCCCGTATCTGCGGCAGCACGCCGCCAACCCGGTGGACTGGTTCCCGTGGGGCGAGGAGGCTTTCGCCAAGGCGCGGGCGGAGGACAAACCAATCTTCCTCTCGATCGGCTACTCGACCTGCCATTGGTGCCACGTGATGGCGCACGAGTCGTTCGAGAATCCGGACGTCGCCGCCGTGCTCAACGCCAGCTTTGTCTCCGTGAAAGTCGACCGCGAGGAGCGGCCAGACGTCGACCACGTTTACATGACTTACCTGCAGTCCGTTTCGGGACATGGCGGCTGGCCGCTGAGTGCGTGGCTGACACCGGACTTGAAACCGTTCTTCGGCGGCACCTATTTTCCGCCGACCGATCTCGGGGGTCGCGCAGGATTCACGACACTGCTCAACGCGATCACGAAGGGCTGGCGCGACGAGCGCGAAAAAATCGTGGCCGAAGCCGACCGCGTGCTCGCGGGGTTGCAGAGCTACGCGGCGAACGGCGGGCCGCCAGCGAGCGCCGACGGCGAAGCGCCGGAGTCGCTCGCCGATGCCGCGGGCGAGGCGTTCGAGAAAGCGTTCCAGTATTTCAACGAGGCGTTCGATGCCACGCATGGCGGCTTCGGCGGCGCGCCGAAGTTCCCGCGCCCGTCGGTGTTGAATTTTCTCCACCGGGTTGCCGCGCTGCAAGGCGCCGACTCGCCGCTGGGCGTCGAGGCGGTGAAGCTGACGGCGTTCACGCTGCAAAAAATGGCGGAGGGCGGTGTGCACGACCACATTGGCGGCGGCTTCCACCGTTACGCCGTTGACGACGAGTGGTTCGTGCCGCACTTCGAGAAAATGCTCTACGATCAGGCGCAGCTCGCGGTCGCGTGCCTCGAGGCGAAACAGGCGACGGGCCGTGAGGCCTACGCGTGGCTGGCGCGGGATATCTTCGATTATGTGCGCCGCGACCTGACGGCACTGGGTGGCGCGTTTTTCTCGGCGGAGGATGCCGACAGTTTGCTCGCGCACGGGAAGATGGAACACGCCGAGGGCGCGTTCTACGTCTGGACGAAGACTGAGCTGGGGCACGAACTCGGCGCGGATGCGGAATTTCTCTGCACGCACTACGGCGTGAATGACGGCGGCAACGTCGCGAATGACCCGCAGGGCGAGTTCACCGGGAAAAACATTCTGCGGCAGCGGCAGTCATTGACCGCGACGGCGCGCGCCCACGGACTGGAGCTGGCCGACGCCGAGGCGAAGCTGCTGGCGGGTTTGGAAAAACTGCGCGACGTGCGCGCGAAGCGACCGCGGCCGCATCTCGACGACAAAATCATCACGGCGTGGAACGGGCTGATGATTTCCGCCCTCGCGAAAGGCGCGCAGGTGCTTGGCGAGCCGGAACATCTCGGGGCGGCCGTGCGTGCGGCGGAATTTATCCGGCGTGAACTCTACGACGCCGAGCGCAGCGTGCTCTACCGCAGTTGGCGCGAGGGACGGAGCAACATCGAGGGTTTCGCCGAGG
>JANXWT010000131.1 GCA_025351035.1 Opitutia bacterium
CGAGTCACCCAACGCTGGCCCTGGCTCGGGCGGTGGCAGAAACCCCAAGGTTGCCGCACCCTCCGCCTCGGCTCAATTGCGCCCCGGCGACAGCTTGAGCATTTCGCTGCTGGGTATTCCCGAGCCGATTAACAGCGGCGTGCAAATCGACGAGCAGGGCACCATTCGATTGCCCTACATTGGCAGCGTGACCGCCGCCGGCCTCACCTCGTCCGAGCTCTCCAAGGCGATTCGCGACGCCTACATTGGCAAAAAGTTCTTCACGACTCTCGACGTCTCCGTCGGTGTGACCGAGCGTTTTGTTTACATCGGGGGCGAAGTGCAGCGGCCCGGCCGCATCGTCTGGTCGCCCGACCTCACGCTTTCCAAGGCCATCCAGAGCGCCGGCGGCTTCACGCTCTACGCCAAAGAGACGAAGGTCATGCTTTCCCGCGACCGCAAGTCCTACGACTTCGATGTCCGCATCGCCCAGCGCAACCCCGACGAGGACCCGATTCTCTTCCCCGGCGATTCCATCCAAATCGCCCGGTCGGCCTTCTGATTTTCCCCCCACATCCCACCCCATTACCCCATGAGTCTGTTCCAAACCAAATCCATTGAGTCGCTGCAAAAAGAGGCGGCCTCCGACGCGGGCCTGCGCCGGAGTCTTTCGAGAATGAACCTCGTGAGCCTCGGCATCGGCGCCATCATCGGCGCCGGTATCTTCGTGCTCACCGGGCAGGCCGCGGCGCAATACGCCGGTCCCGCCATCGCGATCTCCTTCGTCATCTCGGGCTTCGGCTGTCTCTTCGCCGGCCTCTGCTACGCGGAATTCGCCGCGATGATCCCCATCGCCGGCAGCGCCTACACATACTCCTACGCCACACTCGGTGAATTTTTCGCCTGGATCATTGGCTGGGACTTGATCCTCGAATATCTCTTCGTTTCCCCGACGGTCGCCGTCGGCTGGTCCGCGCACTTCGTCGCCTTCATCAAGGAATTCGGCCTCGTGCTCCCGGAGCGCCTGACCCTCGCGCCCTACGACTATGTCAACGACCACCTCGTGAGCACCGGACACCTCGTGAATTTGCCCGCGGTCTTTATCGTCTGCGTGCTGACCGTTCTCCTCGTCATCGGCATCAAGGAGTCCGCCACCTTTAACAACTTCATGGTCGTCACCAAAGTCTCCGTGCTCCTCGGCGTGATCGGCTTCGGCCTCTGGTATCTTTTCGGTCACCGCGACCTCGCCATCCAAAATTGGACGCCCTTCATCCCCAAGAACACCGGTGTCTACGGCCAATACGGCTGGAGCGGTATCTTCAAGGGTGCCGCAGTAATCTTCTTTGCCTACATCGGATTCGACGCCGTCTCGACCGCCGCGCAGGAAGCCAAGAATCCGCAGAAGGACATGCCCATCGGCATCGTCGGTTCGCTTCTCCTCTGCACCGCGATCTTCATCACCATCTCGGTCGTGCTGACCGGCATGTCAAAATACACCACCCTCAACAACGGTGCTCCGGTCGTGAACGCCCTCATCGCCGCCGGTGCCCCGGGTTGGTTGCGCTACATCGTCGAGATCGCCGCCATCGCCGGCCTCAGCTCCGTCATCCTCGTCATGCTCATGGGCCAGCCCCGCATTTTCTTCTCGATGGCCAACGACGGCCTGCTGCCCCCGGTGTTCGCCAAGGTCCACCCGAAGTTCAAGACGCCCTACGTCACCACCATCCTCACGGGTGCCGTCTCCGCGGTGCTCGCCGGCTTCATGCCGCTCTCGATCCTCGGCGAAATGGTCTCCATCGGCACACTCTTTGCGTTCGTCATCGTCTGCATCAGCATCGTGGTGCTGCGCAAAACCCAGCCCGATGTCTCCCGCCCGTTCCGCACGCCATGGGTGCCGATCATTCCGATCCTCGGTGCCGGCATCTGCTTTGTGCAGATGTATTCGCTGGGCGCACCTACTTGGTGGCGACTCATCATTTGGCTGATTATCGGCATGTTGATTTATTTCGGCTACGGCCGCAGCCGCAGCAAACTCACCCTCGCCAAGGGCAAGTAACATGAGCCTCTTCCGCACCAAGTCGCTCGCTTCCCTCCAGGCGGAGGCGAGCGCGGAGCACGGCTACAAGCGCACGCTCGGCCCGGTCAGTCTCGTCAGCATGGGCATCGGCTCGGTCGTCGGCGCGGGTATCTTTGTCCAGACCGGCCAAGCCGCTGCACTCTACGGCGGCCCGGCCATCGCGCTCTCGTTCGTCGTGTCCGGCATCGCGTGTCTCTTCGCCGGTCTCTGCTACGCGGAACTCGCGGCGATGATTCCCGTCTCCGGCAGCGCCTACACCTACACTTACGGCAGCCTCGGCGAAGTCTTCGCGTGGGTCGTCGGCTGGTGCCTCATCCTCGAATATCTTTTCTCCGGTGCGGCTGTCGCCGTCAGTTGGTCGGGAGCCGTCCACGACATCCTCAACGAATTCGGCGCCACATTACCGGACACGCTCGCCAACGCGCCGCTCGACGTCGATCCCGCCCGCACCATTCCGATCAATCTCGGATTCACGACGTTTCAGTTGCAGACGCTCAAGACCACCGGCGCGCTCATCAACTTGCCGGCAGTCTTCATCTCGCTCGTGCTGACGTATATTCTCTACATCGGCATCAAGGAGTCGGCGAACTTCAACAACCTGATGGTCGTGATCAAAGTCGGCGTGCTCCTCGCGCTCATCGGTTACGGCGTCTGGTATTTCACCGGCCACAGCGACCTCGTGCGCGCCAACTGGACGCCGTTCATCCCACCCAACTCGGGCGTGTTCGGCGAACACGGCTGGAGCGGTGTCTTCCGCGGCGCCGGCGCGATCTTCTTCGCCTACGTCGGCTTCGACTGCGTCTCCTCCGCCGCGCAGGAAACGAAGAACCCGCAGCGCGATCTCCCCGTCGGCCTGCTCGGCACGCTGCTCATCGTCTCCTTCCTCTTCATCTCCGTCTCACTCGTGCTCACCGGCCTCGTGCACTACTCCAAACTCAACGTCGTTGCGCCCTTCATCTACGCGCTGCAACAGGTCAACGCCCCCGCGCTCTTCCGTTACCTGATCGACGCCGCCACGCTCGCCGGACTCACCTCCGTCATCCTCGTGTCGCTGCTCGGACAACCGCGCATCTTCTTC
>JANXWT010000177.1 GCA_025351035.1 Opitutia bacterium
GGGCGGCGGGGCTACCCGGAGTGTGGCTGCCGGAAGGGCTGGCGAGAAAATATCCCAAAGCGGGCGAGCGGTGGAACTGGCAGTGGCTTTTCCCCTCGCGGGAGACCAGCGTCGATCCGGCAACAAAAGTGCGACGGCGGCACCATGTGATCGACAGCACGTTTCAAAACAACATCCGCTGGGCGGCGGAGCGGGCGGGGCTCGACAAACGCGTGACGCCGCACGTGCTGCGGCACTCCTTTGCCACGCACCTGCTGGAGGGCGGCACGGACATCCGCACCGTGCAGGAACTGCTCGGCCATGCGAGCGTGGAGACGACGCAGCTTTACACGCACGTGATGCAAAAGCCCGGGCTCGGCGTGCGCAGCCCGCTGGATGCGGGGTGAGTTCAAGTCTGTGGCGGACAGCTCATCGCCCGACGAACGGTCTTGCCCGCGACTCGCGGGCGTCCAACAGTGGCTGGGATAACTGCATGAAACTACCTCGCGTTTCACTGGTGGCCCTCATCGGCGCGCAAGCTCAGGTTACTTTCAATGACGCCGCCGCGAAGCTGATGCTGATCGGGCTGGCGCATTATGCAGGCGTGGGGTCCCGGGACGTCTCCTCCATCGACGGCCTGCTGGCGGGCCTGCTTATCGCCCCATACATTTTGCTCGCGCCACTGGCCGGCTGGCTGAGCGACCGGTTTCCCAAGAGCCAGGTGCTCAAGCTGACGCTCGCTGCCCAGTTCGCCGTCATGGCTCTGCTGGTTGCGGTCCTGAAGTTCCATTCGCTCGGTGGTGCGGTCGTGTGCTTCGGCCTGCTTGCCGTGCAGGCGGCGTTGTTCTCCCCGGCGAAGCGCGGCATACTTCGCGAGATCGTCGGTCCGGAGAAACTGGCGCGTGCCGTCGGCTGGATGGAGATGTTCTCGGTCGGGGCGATGCTGGCCGGGGCCTTTGTTGGCTACGAGGGGCTTGGTTTGCTCACCCAGCGCAGCGGCGGCGACCCGTGGGCCGGGGCCTGCTGGATGGCAGTGGGATTGACGGTTCTGGCCGTGGTGCCGTGTCTCTTGCTGCAACTGGTCGGGGCGACCACGGCGCAATCGGCCCAGCCGTTCCGCGTCGGATTACTCTGGCAACATGGCCGGCAGATCGCCGAGTTGTGGCGCGACCGGCCGATTCGCCGCGCGGCGCTTGGGCTCATGTTTTTTGCCGTGATGAACGGCTACGTCGTGCGGCTCCTCGCCCAGATCGGGAGGGAAACACCTGTTCCCTTTAGCTCGGACGTATTCGTGTTCTCGCTGCTGATGATACTCGGGATCGGTGCGTTGCTCGGCAATCTGGTGGCGGGCCTGCTTTCGCGGCGGAGTGTCGATCTCGGGCTGGCGCCGCTCGGCGGGTTGGTGCTGACGACAGCACTTTTCGCCCTTGGCCTGGTTCCGGCGGCGAACGAGCTCGCGGCGCAGTGCTGGATGCTGTTGGCCGGATTTGCGTCGGGATTTTTCTTCGTGCCGCTGTATGCGTTCGTTTTGGAAACCGCCGGTGATAGCCGCCGGGGTCGCGTGCTGGCCGGGATCGGCCTGCTCGAGGGCGTCATGAGTCTGGCCGTCGGCGGTCTTTACCTCTTGGTGGCGTCGCCGGCGTTTCTCCACTGGACGCCGCAGTTGCAATGGTTCGCCCTGACTGCCGGTTCGCTGGCGATGCTGACCTACGGTCTCTGGCACTTGCCGCACGAGACGGTCTGCACGGTGATGCGGGTCATCGGACCGATTTTCTACAAGGTCCGTGTGCGCGGACAAGAGAACATCCCGGCGGGCGGTGCACTGATCATCTGCAACCACCTGTCCTACGTCGACGCCGTCGTGCTCCAGATCGCGTCGCCGCGGCCGGTGCGTTTCGTGGCGTTCGAGGGTTTTGCGCGCAGTCCGACGCTGCGGTTTCTTTTTCGTGCCACGGGCGTGATCCCCGTCACGCCCAACAAGCCGACGAAGGGCATTCGTCTCGCCGTCGAGGCGCTGCAAGGCGGGGAGCTTGTCTGCGTCTTTCCCGAGGGCGCGATCTCGCGCACGGGCCAGTTGATGGAGCTCAAGCGCGGGTTCGGCACGATGGCGACGATGGCCCGCGTCCCGGTGGTGCCGGCGGTGATCGATGGCCTGTGGGGCTCGGTCTTTTCCTTCGCCAGCAACAAGTATCTTTGGAAGCCGCCGCGGATGATGCCGACACACGTCTGCGTGCTTTTCGGCGCGCCCATTCCGCCGCACTTCGCCGACCGCACCTTTGCCCGCAAGGCCCTGCTCGACCTCGGGGCCGAGGCCTTCGAGGAGCGCCCCATCCTGCGG
>JANXWT010000184.1 GCA_025351035.1 Opitutia bacterium
ATGTGCAGCGGCAGGGCGGCAAGAGTGAGTATCGTCAGTTGCACAAGGGGCAGTTGGATTTCGAGCTGTCTTGATCAAATGCCTCGGGGCTTGCCCCGAGGATCTTTACTTTCAAAATTGGGCTTTGCACGGAATCACGCGCCGCCTAGACCCTTTGTGCTTTCGCGCGCGCGGCCACCCCTCCAAACCCGTGCGGCTGCCAAACATCTCTTCTCCCTATGAAGCTACAGACTGAAATCCTGGCCCAGGCAGCCAACCAAGCGCGCGGTCTGGCGATCGACGCCGTCCACAGGTGTTCCTCCGGCCACCTCGGCCTCCCGCTCGGTTGCGCCGAGATTGGCGCCGTCCTCTACGGGCATGCGCTTGTGGTCAATCCCGACGAACCCCGCTGGCTCAACCGCGACCGCTTCGTGCTCTCCGCCGGCCACGGCTCGATGTTCCTCTACAGTTGGCTGCACCTGAGCGGCTACGACATTCCGCTGGAACAGGTGAAAAATTTCCGCGTGCTGCACAGCAGCACGCCGGGTCATCCCGAGTTTCGCGAAACTCCGGGTGTCGAGTGCACCACCGGTCCGCTTGGGCAGGGCATCGCCAATTCCGTGGGCCTCGCCATGTCGGGCCTGATGGCCGCGGCGCGTTTCAACACTCCCGAGCACGCGATCTTTGACCATCACGTCATCTGTCTCGCCGGCGACGGCTGCATGCAGGAAGGCGTCGCGATGGAGGCCGTAGCCTTCGCGGGCCATCAGGGCCTCGACAATCTGATCCTCATCTACGACTCCAACGACGTCACGCTCGACGCGATGGCCGACCGCTCGCAAAGCGAGTCCGCCGGCGCGCGCTTCAAAGCCATCGGCTGGGACGTGCAGACCCTTGCAGACGGCCACGACCTGACCGCCATCCTCAAGGCGATCACCAAGGCGAAGAAAACCAAGAGCGGCCGCCCGCAGCTGATCATCGCCAAGACCCAGATCGGCCGGGGCATTCCCGAAGTGGCCGGCACCGCCAAGGCCCACGGTGAGGGTGGGGCGAAGTTCGCCGACGCCGCCCGCGCCGGACTCGGTCTGCCGGCCGACCAGCATTTTTTCGTCAGCGACGAGGTGCGCGCGTATTTCGCCGCGCACAAGAAGCGCAGCCTCCGCGCCTACAAGAAATGGAAGAAGACCCACGCCGCGTGGGCCGCCGCCCACCCCGAGAAGGCCGCGTTGCTCGCCTCGGCGGCCGCCACTCCAAGCGCCGCGCATCTCATGGATAAAATCCCGCATTTCCCGGCCGACGCCAAGCTCGCCACGCGCGCCGCGGGTCAGGCCGCGCTCCAGCCGGTCAGCGTGGAATTGCCGTTGCTCATCGGCGGCAGCGCCGATCTCTACGGCTCGACGCTCAACTACATCGCCTGCGACAAGGATTTCGACCGCACCAACCGCGCCGGGCGCAATCTCCGCTACGGCATTCGCGAGCACGGCATGGCCGCGATCAGCAACGGCGTCGCCTACGACGGCATCTTCCACGCCTCGTGCGCGACGTTCCTCGTGTTCGCCGACTACTCGCGCCCCGCGATGCGCCTCGCCGCGCTGTCAAAGCTGTCGGTCGTCTATATCTACACGCACGACTCCGTCGGCGTCGGCGAAGACGGACCGACGCACCAGCCCGTCGAAACCGTTTCCGCTTTGCGATTGATCCCCAACTTCGACGTGATCCGTCCGGCTGATCCCGAGGAAACGGCTGGAGCCTACGCCGCCGCGATGGAACGGCGCGATGGGCCGACCCTGCTCGCGCTCTCGCGCCAGGCCGTGCCGATGCTCAACGACATTCCCGCCAGCGTGCGCCGCGCCGGTGTGCTGAAGGGCGGCTACATCGCTGTCCAGGAAACCGCGCCGCTCACGCACATCCTGATGTCGTGCGGGGCCGAGCTCCAGTGGGCGATCGCTGCCGCTAAAATTCTCGGCGCCGGCACGCGCGTCGTCTCGATGCCGTCGTTCTTCCGCTTCGACCGCCAGTCCGCCGAGTATCGCGAAAGCATTTTGCCGTCAGCGTGCCGCCAGCGCGTTGCGGTCGAGGCGGGCGTCTCTGATCTGTGGCGCAAATACGTGGGTCTCGACGGCAAAGTGGTCGGCATCGACCGTTTCGGTCTGAGCGCGCCGGGCAACATCGCGATGAAGGAACTCGGCATCACGGCCGATGCGGTCGTCGCAGCGGTCAAGGCCCTGTAACCGATTTGTCCGCCCAAGCCAGACAGCGGGCCCGGCGGAACAGGTGGGCCGTTGGCTTCGCGGTGACCTAGTTTCCAATGACTGAAAAAGTGCTTGCCATTATGATTAGGAGGCTAACTGTCCGCCCCTCACTAATCCACCGCATGCCGCGCCTCCTCCTCAATGACCTGCCGCGCTACGAATGCCTGCTCGAAGCGGCCAAGGAATTTCCCGAGCTCGATCCGTCGGCGGTCGAGGCGTTCCTGCACCTGCTCCGCGCCAGTGACGAGGCCTTCGGGGTGACCGAGCGCAATTTCACCGGGCACAAAATTTCCCACGGTCGCTTCAGCGTGCTGATGCTGCTGTGGCGCGGCGCCCGGCCTGACATCGGGGATGCCGACAGCGCATGCGCCCGACCGGGCACGCCGGCGGAACTCGCCGAGGCGGCCGGCGTCACCCGCGCGACGATGACGGGCCTCATCGATACACTCGAGCGCGACGGCTTCGTGAAACGTCAACCCGACCCCGACGACCGTCGCATGATGTCCGTCCGGCTGACGGCGCGCGGCGAGAAATTTCTTCACCGGTTCCTGCCCGGCCATTTCAAGTCGATTGGCGCGATCATGCGGCCACTATCCGAGTCCGAAAGAAAGATGTTCGTTCGTCTCTTGGGTAAGATCCAACGGCAAGCCGCGTCCTTGAAGGGCGCGCCGGAGCCCGCGGCCTCTTCTATCGGCTAATTCCTTTCGCGCTTACCTTTTCACTCCACGCCACCATGTTCAAGAAATTCATCTTCGCCTTCATCGGCCTCGCTCTCGTGCTCGGCGCGATCGTCGCCGTCAAAAAGAAGCAGTTCGCGCCGCCACCACCGTTTGAGTTTCCGCCCGAGAGCGTGACGACTGCGAAGGCCGAAGCCCAAGAGTGGGATCGCACCGTCGACGCGGTCGGCTCCCTCCGCGCCGATCAGGGGGTCACCGTTTCCAGCGAAGGGCAGGGGACCGTGAAGCGCATCGCCTTCGAGTCCGGCGCCCGCGTGCAAGCCGGCGACGTGCTCGTCGAACTCGACTCCGAGGTCGAGCGCGCGCAGCTCGCCGCCGCGCAGGCCAAGGCCGCGCTCGCCGACGTGAACATCGCCCGCGCTCGCGATCTCCAGGAGCGCAACGTGATTTCCAAATCCGAGTTCGACGCCGTCGATGCCGCCAACAAGCAGAGCCTCGCCGATGTGAAGTCGCTGCAGGCCGTCCTTGAAAAGAAAACCATGCGTGCGCCGTTCACCGGCCGCGTCGGCATCCGCACCGTCAACCTCGGCCAGTTCCTCGACCGCGGAAATCCCATCGTCACGCTGCAAGCGCTCGATCCCATCCATGTCGACTTCTGGCTGCCGCAGCAGCGCGTTTCCGAAATCAAACCCGGCTACACCGTGCGCATTGCCATCGATGCCCGCCCCGGCGTAGTCTTCGAAGGCAAGGTGGCCGCGATCAGCCCCGAGATTGACGCCACGAGCCGCACCGTGCGCGTCGAGGCCACGCTCGCGAATCCCGAGGAGCAGCTCAGCCCCGGCATGTTCGTGAACGTGTCGGTCGTCGCTCCGGAAAAATCCGCCGTCGTCGCCGTCCCCGCGATGGCCATTTACTACCAGCCGTATGGCGACACCGTTTTCGTCGCCAAGGAAACCAAGGCGA
>JANXWT010000194.1 GCA_025351035.1 Opitutia bacterium
GCCGCTGTTCCTCGGTGAACGCCGGATCTTCATCGGCACTGGCGAAGTGGGTGAAGACGCCGGCGAGGCGGACGCCGGGCGCGGCGCGGATTTGCGCATAGAGTTCGTGCGCCTGGGTGTGCCACACCCCCATGCGGCCCATGCCGGTGTCGATCTTGAGGTGGACGGCGACGGGTTTGCCAGCGGCGCGGCCAGCGGCGTCGAAGCGTGCGACTTCGGCGGCGCTGGAAACGGTGGCGGCGAGATCATAGTCGGCGAGGTAGCGGTCCTCGTCGGGCAGCACGGGACTGAGGAGCAAAATGGGCCAGTCGCCGCTGAGCTCGCGGATGGCGGTGGCTTCGCCAATATTGGCGACGGCGAAAAGATCGGCGCCCGCGTGCATGAGCCGCGCGGCGATGTGGTGCAGGCCGTGGCCGTAAGCGTCGGCTTTGACCACGGCGACATACTTGATGTGCGGCGGCAGTGAGGCGCGGATGAGCTTCAGGTTGCGCTCGAGCGCGGCGAGATCGATCTCGGCCCAGCAACGGAGCGGGAGTTGGGCGGAGGCGCTCATTTCGCCGTGGTGGGCGCGCGATGGATTTGCGCGGACCATTTCTTGTAGGCGGGCGCGGTGTGCTGGAAGGCGTCGGGCGCGTCGGTCGGTGTGAACAACTCGGCGTCGGCGTGCGCAGCGAGCAAGGCAGCGACGTCGTAGGCACAGTCTTTGGTCGCGCGCGGCGGCTCGGCCCACGAGCGGAAAGCGTGAGGTTGCCAGAGATCGCCGGGGAGCGCGGTGATTTCGGCGGACGAGAGGCGTTGCAACGGACCGGCCTTGCGCAGGGCGTCGATGACAACGCAGTTCCACGTGTCACGGCGGGCGTCGGTGATGACGGTGCACGGAACCGCAATGCTGTTGCGCGCGAGTTCTTGCGCGAGCAGCGAGAGACTCTGGTAGTGATAGGCCGGGCAGGGGCGCGGGTGGATCGTTTGCCACGAGCGGATGGCCATCGCGACGGTGCGGATGCCGAGCATCGAGCCCGGGCCTTCGCAGAAAACGTAAGCGCCGATGTCGGTGATGCCCAGGCCGGTTTCCTGCAGGCAACCTTCGGCACCGGCGAAGAGTCCGGTGCCGGCACCCGTAGTCGCCGAGTGCCAGAGGGCGGGTGACGCCGTGCGCAGCAGCCCGACCTGCACCTGCGCCGAAGCCGCGTCGAGCACGAGCAGGCTGCCATGCTGGGTGAGGAGTTGGTTGAGCGAGGGCATGGCGTGGGCGGAGCTTGGAATGGAGAGCGGAAATGTCCAATGAGGATTCAGTGCGCAGGTATCCGCCGGCTGGAAACTGACCTTGACCGGGCGAGCGACGGTCACCTACCTTGGCCGGTTCCAACGACCAAACTCCACCGAAAATTTCCCGTGAACGTTCAAATCGCCGATATCAACGAGACCCGCAAAACGCTGACCGTCACCCTCGACAAGGGTGAGGTGGCCGCCGAATACCAGGCCATCCTGACGGAATTTTCCAAGCAGGTGAACCTGCCGGGATTCCGCCCGGGCAAGGCGCCGGCAACGATGGTCGCGAAGCGTTTCGGCAAGGAGCTGCACGAGGAGTTCAAGAATCGCGTCATCGGCAAAGCCTACCGCGACGGCATGGAGCAGTCGAAGCTCGAGGTGATTTCACTCGTGAACGTCGAGGAGGGGACGATCGATCCGATGCTGTCGGCGGCGATTACGCTCACGGTGGACGTCGCGCCGCAGTTTCCACTGCCGGAATACAAGGGCATGGCCACCGAGGTGGCTCCCACCGAGCCGACCGACGCCGAAGTCGATGCCGTGATCGACGGCCTGCGGGCCGAGCGCGCGGATTTCAAGGTGGCCGAGCGCGCCGCCGCGAAGGGTGACTATGTGCGTTTCGGCTACGCCGGCACGCTTGATGGCAAGCCGCTGGGCGAAGTCGTCGGTGACAAGGGCATCTACGCCGCCGCGCCGCAAACTTGGGAGGAGGTCGAAGGCACCAACGAGGGGTTGCTGCCCGGCATGGGCGCACAAATGTCCGGTCTGAAAGTCGGCGACAAAAAGGACGTGACGGTCAATTTTCCCGCGGGGTTCGCCGCCGTGCCCGCCCTCGCCGGCAAGGCCGCGAGCTACGCGATCGAGGTGCAGGAAGTGCGCGAGCGCGTGCTGCCGGCGCTCGACGAGGCGTTCGCCAAGGCCAACCAGACCGAGAGCGTCGACGCGTTGAAGGCCGCGACCCGCCAGAACCTTGCGCGCCGGAAGGAATTTGAAAACCGCGCCGCGCAGCGCCGCCAGATCACCGACGCACTGGTGGCTCAGGCAAATTTCCCCGTGCCGGACAGTCTCGTCGCTTCCGAGCGCGACGGCGTGCTGCGTCAGTTCATCGAGGAGAACATGCGCCGCGGTGTGCCGCAGGAGAAATTTGAGGAGAACAAGAAGGAGCTCCACGACAGCGCGACGAAGGCCGCCCTTGCGCGCATAAAGGTGCAACTCATCCTCACGAAGATCGCCGAGGCGGAGAAACTCAAGGTGGACGAGAAGGACATCAATTCGTGGCTCATGCGCGAGGCGATGCGCAGCGGGCAGAAACCCGACAAGCTGGCCAAGGACCTCGGCAAGGACCGCGACCGGCTCCGTGCCATCCAGCAGCAGATCCTGTTCGACAAGGCCCTTGATTATGTTGTCTCCCGGGCTACCGTTAGCACGGTCACTAACAAAGCATGAGCTACTACGTCCCCATTGTCCTCGAAAACACCGGCCGCGGCGAACGGTCGATGGATATCTACAGCCGCCTCTTGAAGGACCGCATCATCTTCATCGGCACGCCGATCGACGACATGGTGGCGAATCTCGTGATCGCCCAGCTCCTGTTTCTCCAGATGGAGCAGCCGAAGAAGGACATCCACCTCTACATCAACTCGCCGGGTGGCGTCGTCACGGGTGGCATGGCCATCTATGACACGATGAATTTTCTCCAGTGCGACGTCGTCACCTACTGCATCGGCATGGCCGCGAGCATGAGCACGGTGCTCCTCGCCGCCGGCACCAAGGGCAAGCGCTTCGCGCTCCCGAACAGCCGCGTGATGATCCACCAACCCTCGGGTGGCGCGGGCGGCCAGACGGCTGACATTGCCATCGCTGCGAAGGAAATCCTCCGCTGGCGCAAGACGCTCAACGAGACGATCGCCAAGCACACCGGCAAGACCGCGGAGCAGATCGCGACGGATTCCGACCGCGATTACTACCTCAGCGCTGAGGAGGCCAAGGCCTACGGCATCGTGGACCACGTGGTCGCCTCCACCCGCGATGCCCAGCAAATCGCCCAGGCGAGCGCGGCGTGAGTGAATCTTTCCCGCAAAGTTCCGGCAGGGAAACTCCTCGACTAACTCAGCCGCCGGCCGATAAACTTTCCCCATGGCCAAATCTTCGCGCATGACGCTCTGCTCGTTCTGCGGCAAGTCGCAGGCGGAAGTCCGCAAGATCATTGCGGGCCCGAGTGTCTACATCTGCGACTCCTGCGTTAACGTCTGCAAGACGATCATCGATCGCGAGGTCAAGGCACCGGCCACCGCTGAGGCGAAGCCCGCCTTCCGCCTTGTCAAGCCGTCCGAGATCAAGAAATTTCTCGACGACCACGTCATCGGCCAGGATCACGCCAAGAAGGTTCTCTCAGTCGCCGTCTACAACCACTACAAGCGGCTGAATTTCGATGCCGGCCAGGGTGCCCGCGACGTCTCGGCCATTCCCGCCGAGTTCAGCGAGGTCGAGGTCGAGAAGAGCAACATTCTGCTCTGCGGCCCCACTGGCTCGGGGAAGACGCTGCTGGCGCGCTCGCTCGCGCGGATTCTCGACGTGCCGTTCGCCATCTCCGATGCCACTACTCTGACCGAGGCCGGCTACGTCGGCGAGGATGTGGAGAACGTCGTCCTTCGCCTCCTGCAATCCGCCAATTACGACGTGAAGAAAGCCGAGTGCGGCATCATCTACATCGACGAGATCGACAAGATCGGCCGCAAGACGGAGAACGTTTCCATCACGCGCGATGTCTCCGGCGAAGGCGTGCAGCAGGCGCTGTTGAAAATTCTCGAAGGCACCACCTGCAACGTCCCTCCGCAGGGCGGACGCAAGCACCCGAACCAGGAATACATCCAGGTCAACACCACGAACATTCTCTTCATCTGTGGCGGCGCGTTCGTCGGCCTCGACGCCGTCATCAAGAAGCGTCTCGGCCAGCGCTCGCTCGGCTTTCACATCAACGACAAGGACCACGAGCTGACGCCCGACGAGATGATGCGCTCGGTGGCGCCCGAGGATTTGATCCGCTTCGGCATGATCCCGGAGTTCATCGGCCGCCTGCCGGTCGTCTCCGTGCTCGACGAGCTGAAGGTCGGGGACCTCGAAAAGGTTTTGCTCCGCACCAAGAACGCGATGGTGAAGCAGTATTCGAAACTCTTCGCGATGGACGGGGTGCAACTGCGCTTCACGCGCGATGCGATCGTGGCGATCGCGAAAAAGGCCGTCGAGCTTAAGACCGGGGCGCGGGCGCTGCGCGCGATTCTGGAAAAGATCATGCTCGAAGTGATGTATGATCTGCCGCAGCGGGACGACATCAGCGCGGTCATCATCGACCAAGCGGTGGTCGAGGGGCGGCGCCAACCGCAGCTCAAGAAGGCGCGTCGTCCGGCCGCGAGCAAGGACGCGGCCTGAGCGAAGCCAGAGTGGGCAAACAAAAGGCGCGGTCTCAACCGCGCCTTGGCTTTACCCGAGGCGACTGCGTCGCCGCCGTCCGTCAGGTGCCGGACCCGCCATTCATCACCAATTGAAGGATTCGCCCTTCCCGATGGACTTGGCGAATTCGACGAAGAGTTTCACGCAGGCTTCGACGTCCTGCAGATCGACGACCTCGCTCGGGGTGTGCATGTAGCGCAGCGGCACGGAGACGAGACCGCAGGCCACGCCGCCGCGGGCCATCTGGATCGCCCGGGCATCGGTGCCGGTCGGGCGCGGGTCGGCTTCGAGCTGCACGGTGATCTTCGCCTTCTTGGCGCAGGCGATCAGGCGCTGGTAAACTTTGGGATTGATGTTCGGACCGCGGCAAATGATCGGGCCGCCACCGAGTTTGGTCTCGCCGTATTTGCGGTTGTCGCAATCGGGGTGGTCGGTCGCGTGACCGACGTCGACCGCGAGGGCGACGTGCGGATCGACGGAGAAAGCGGAGGTCGTCGCGCCACGGACGCCGATCTCTTCCTGCGTCGTGGCGACGGAGACGATCTTGGCGTTGAGCTTGGCCTTTTCGCGGGAGAGACGGATGAGCGCTTCGCCGACGATGTAGGCGCCGACCTTGTTGTCGAAGGCCCGCGCAGTGCCGACGCTGCCGCTGATGATTTCGAATTCGTGATCGTAGGTCGCGACATCGCCGATGGCGACGCGCTTGAGCGCCTCGGCCTTCGTCTTCGCGCCGATGTCCATCCAGATCTCGTGAATCTCGGGCACCTTCTTGCGGTCGGCCTCCTCCATCAGGTGGATGGCGCGCTTGCCGGTGACTCCCTTCACGAGACCGTGCGCGGTCTGGATGATCACGCGGCGGCCGGAGATGATGGATTTGTCGTGGCCGCCGATGGTGTCGAAATAGATGAAACCGTCCTTGTTGACGTAGGTGATGATGAGGCCGAGTTCGTCCATGTGGCCGGAGAACATCACGGTCGGGCCGCCGGTCTGGTTGAGCGTGGCGAGGCGGCAGCCGAGGGCGTCGTTGGCGTAGGTGTCGGCGTGCGGCTTGACGTGAGCGTCGAAGACAGCCTGGGCCTGTCCCTCGGCACCAGAGGGCGACTTGGCCTTCAATAATTCGGTGAGAAAGAGGGGAGCTTGGTAGTCGGACATGAGATTATCACTGTTTAGATGGTTCCGGTCTGCAAACGAAAACCCGCTGGTTACGGCCGGAGTAGGTAGTCTGCGCCGACTCGGTCAGGGAGATTCTTGGGCCCAATGGGAATGAATTGATAACCGAGTGGCTGGAGCAATGCCTCGGTGCCGGCGACTTCCTGCGGACTGTGAAACCCCATGAGCATGACCGGGCGGGTGCTCCGGATGCTCTCCATCGCGCCACCCAGAGCGTGATGCCCGTGACCTTCCACATCGATCTTGATGAAATCGGGTGGCCGGATCTGTCCGGTTCGCACCAAATCATCCGGTTTCAGCAGTCGAATGCTGATGGGCCGGGTGGACGCATCGGGAGTTTCCCCTTCAAAGGGTAGGTGGGTTGTTGTGCTATCCAGATTGCCGTAGGTGTAGAATTCCGCGGAACCACCGGCATCCGAGCAACCGGCTTCGAATGTTTTCAACCATTTGAGTCCATTCATCCGGCGGTGGCGTTCGAGGCGGGCATAGCTCACGGGGTTTGGTTCAAACGCCACCACTTCGCCCGTCGGGCCGGTGCGGAGGGCGAGACTGATGCTGTAGTAGCCAAAGTGAGCCCCGAGGTCCCAGCAGACTTTGCCGGTGAGATCGCCCCAAGCGAGAATGGTCCGCTCCATTTCCGGCTCATAGCCGCCGCGCCAGTAGGCGGTCCAGGGGAACAGCGTCCAGCGTGCTCCGGCGGGCAGGCCGTAGCGCACCCGGACGGGCAGGTATTGCAAGCCGGTGGCTCGCAAAAAATCCCCTGTCACCCTCTGGATCAATTGTTTCAACGGGTCTCGATTGTGGCCTCAATCTCTTCCAACGGGTAGGTGAGAATCTCGGCGAGCGTCGGGTGATACCAAGGGGCCCGGAGCATGTCGCGCACGGTGGCCCGCATCGCGAGGGCGACGGAGAAGCAGTGGATGAGTTCGCCGGCATCCTTGCCGACA
>JANXWT010000196.1 GCA_025351035.1 Opitutia bacterium
CCCGCCGCCGGCAGCCTCGCCTCGGCGCATCGCTTCAGCGCCTACTTTTTCGGCAACACCGAAACCCGTCTCGTCGCGCACGACATTTTTCTCGATGGCAACACCTGGCGTGACAGTCCGTCGGTGGCTCGGCGTTCCGTCGTCGCCGATCTCAATGTCGGCTTGGTGCTGCGCTTTCCCCTCGCCGGCCCGCACCTCAAGGGCCTCCAGCTCACTTACGCCCAGAATTACCGCACGAAAGAATTTTACGGCCAGTTGCGCCGGGATGTGTTTGGTTCCCTCGGTCTCAGCTTCCTATTCTAATTTATGTCCTCCCCCGCCGACTGCTATTTCACCGACGCCACCGCGCTGCTCGCGCGCGCCCGCGCGAAGAACGCCGCGACCCTCCGGCAACTCGGGGCCGTCATCGGCGCCTCCGTGGCCGAGGGCGGCGTCCTCCACACCTTCGGCAGCGGCCACAGCGACGTCATCTCCCGCGAGATCATCGGTCGCGCCGGTGGTCTCGTCTGTGTCAGCGGCATCATCGACCCCACCGGCGGTTTCATCGAAAACATGGTCGGCTACGGCACCAGGCTGGCCGAACGCTACGACCGCGCCCACGGCCTTCTCGCCGGCGAGACGATCATCGTCATCTCGAACTCCGGCAAAAATTCCTCGCCCCTCGAAGTCGCCCTCTACGCCAAGCAGAAAGGTCTGACCGTCGCCGGTCTTTGCTGCGTCGAGATGTCGAAGTCCGCCGCCACCGTTCATCCCGGCGGCCAGAAACTCCACGAGCTCTGCGATTTCATCTTGGACAACTGCGGGCAAACCGGCGACGCCATCACCGATCTCGGCGGCGGCGCGATGGCCGGCCCCACCTCCACGCTCGTCGGCGCGACACTGCTGAATCTGCTCATGCTCGAAGTCATGCACTGGCTCGTCACGCACGGCCACCAGCCGCCCGTGCTCCGCAGCCAAAACCTGCCCGGTGCGATCGAGTTCAACCGCGAGGTCGGCAAAAAATACGCCGGCCGTCTCAGCCGACAACTGGCGTAAGCCGGCCTCATGAAAATCGGCGTCGATGGCGGTGGCACAAAAACGGAGTTGATTCTCGTCGATTCCGCCGGTGCGACCATCGCGCGCCACACCGCGCCCGGTTGCAATCCCAGTTTGCTCGGGCCGGACCAAGCCGGCGCCGTGGTGCGCGCAGCTTTTGTCGCCTTGTTTGCGCAGTCGCCAAGGAGTGAGGCCCGGTCCGCGATCACCGCGACCCACCTTTACGCCGCCGGCTCGTCCATCTTCTGGCAAGACTTCGCCGCCACGCTGCGCGAGCACGGTCAGGTGTTCACCGGACCCGATTCCCTGCCCGTGCTCGAGCTCGCCACCGGCGGCGCGCCCGGACTCGTGCTGCACGCCGGCACCGGTTCGTTTGTCGCGGCGCGCGGATTCGACGGTTCCATCCACTATGCCGGCGGCCTGGGCTGGAAATTCGGCGATCCCGGCAGCGGCGCCGACCTCGGCCGGCGCGCCATCGGCCACGCGCTCCTCGAACTGCAGGGCTGGGCCCGGCCCACCGCACTGAGCGAAGCGCTTAAAACCCACACCGGACTCGCCGAGGCCGCAGCCAACACCCGTTTCTTCTACACTGCCGAGGACGCCAACGCCCACATCGCCGGTTTCGCCCCGCGTGTGCTCGAGCTGGCCAACGCCGGTTGTATTCCCGCGCAAACTGCCGTCGCTTGCACCGTGACCGACCTCGTGGAACACGCCCGCCTCGTCACCACCAAACTGTTTGGCACCGCGGTGGTGCCGTGCGGCGTGAGCGGAGCGATCCTGAACAGCCCGCCGGCCATCTACGCGCTCAAGTCCCTCGCCGAGACTCACGCTTGGCCGGTCGATCTGCACTTCATCACCGAGCCACCCATCGAAGGCGTGCGCCGGCTGCTGGTGAAAGCGCACTGAGGCGCATGGTCGCAACGGTCACGGTCCTCCCCGAGCCCGAATGGCACGCACGTCGCCGCGCCCACGAGACCCGCGTCTCCACTTGGACGACCCCGCACCAACACCGCGCGGCCCGCGGCGAAAAACATCCCGTGCAGGATTTTCTCTTCAGCTACTATCGGCATCGTCCGAGCTGGCTGCGGCGCTGGCATCCGGGCCCCGACATCGTGCTCCAAGGCGAGTCGGCGAAGGAATTTCTCCGCCGGTCCGAATATCACGAAACGTCCGACGGCGTGACGCTCAACCTCGGCGCGCTTACGCCCAAGCGGCGTGCATCCGTGGTGTGGATTCATAATCTGCTCCAACTCACGCGCGACCGCGCGCCGGTCTTCGGCTGCTTCGGCCTGCACGAGTGGGCGATGGTCTACCGGCAGACGTCGGAGCAGGTGCGCCACAACCGGTGGCCGCTGCGCTTCGCCCCGGACGAAGTCGCCCGCATCGTCGAGGCGCAACCGCTGCGCTGCTCGCATTTTGACGCGTTCCGCTTTTTCACGCCGTCCGCCGCGCCACTCAACCGCGTGCAACCCACGCGCGCCACGGTGCCCGCGCACGAACAGCGCGGCTGCCTGCACGCGAACATGGACCTCTACAAGTGGGCGTTCAAACTCGCGCCGTTCACGCCCGCCGAGCTTACCGCCGACTGCTTCGCCCTCGCCCGCGACATCCGCGAGATCGACATGCGCGCGAGTCCCTACGACTTGGAGAAACTCGGCTGCACGCCGATCAAGATTGAGACGCCGGAAGGTCGCGCCGAATACGAAGC
>JANXWT010000212.1 GCA_025351035.1 Opitutia bacterium
TACTCGCTCAGCCGGATCGCCGGCATCGCCCTCTCCGACGAACTCAAGATTCCTCAGCCCACCGCCGAGCAGATTTCCAAATACGTCGCCGCGCTGCCCGTATTCCGCGACGCACAGGGCAATTTCGACCAGAAACGCTACAGCCTCTTCGCCGACTCGCTCAAAAATAACCCGCAACTCACCACCGCCGAAGCCAACCGCGTCTTTCGCGACGACGCTCGGCTCGACCAGCTGAGCAAGCTACTCGGCGGACCCGGCTACGTGCTCCCCGGCGACGTGCGGAGCCAGCTCATCCGCGCCGACTCCGCGTGGACCATCGGCGTCGCCACGCTCGACTACGCCACCTTCGACCCCGGCGTGAATCCCACCGAGGACGCACTCAAGAAATTCTTTGAGGAAAACTCTTTCCGCTACGAAGTGCCGGCCCGCGCGAAGCTGACAATGGTGGAGTTCAAAAACTCCGAGTTCACCGCCTTCGGCAAACCAACCGAGGCCGAGCTCCGTGCCTTCTACGACGCCAATACCTCCCGCTTCCCCGTGCCTCCCGAGGCCGCGCCCACCGACGCCAAGCCATCGCTGACGCCCGCCACGCCCGCGGATAATTTCAGCAAGGTCCGCCCGCAGGTTGAGGCCGCCATCCGCACCGCCGCCTCGCAACGCCTCGCCAACAAAGCCGCCAACGAGTTCACCGTCGCCCTCTACGAGCGCAAGGCCGCCGCCAACTCCGCCGACCTCGCGCAGTTCCTCGCAGCCCAGCGCCGCACCGGCATCGCCCTGCCGCCGCTCTCGGCCGACGCCCCGCCCGCCGATCACGCCTGGCTCGCCAGCTACGGCGATCAGATCACCCGCCTCGACAAGAGCCGTTTCTTCTCCGATCCGCTGCCCACACCCGACGGCGTCGCGGTTCTCCTCTGGAACGAAACCCTGCCCGCCTACAAGCCGCTCTTCGCCGAAGCCCGCGAGAAGGTCGCCGCCGATTTCAAGGACAACGAAAAGCGCAAGGCCTTCGCCGAGCGCGGCAAGTCGCTTCGTGCGCAGCTCCAAACCGCCGTCAAAGCCGGCACTGCGTTCGAGAAAGCTGCCGTCGACGCCAAGCTCGAGGTGAAGGCTTATCCGTCGTTCAACCTCCGCCAGCCGCCGCAGGATTTGCCTTACCCGGCCTACAGCGCGCTCCAGACTCTCGACAAGGGCCAGGTCGCTGAAATGATTTCCTCTGGCGACAAAGGCTACCTCGTCTGCGCCCTCGACCGCAAGTTGCCCGAGCTCTCCGCCGCCAATCCGCGCGTCGCCGAGATGCGCGCGCAACTCATGCAGTTCACGGCCACGTCCAACGAGACTTCGTATCTGAGCGAACTCGTCGAGCGCGAGCTGAAGAAGTCCGCGCCCATCAGCGGCACGCCCTGAGCGGAGTAACCCGGCGCGTGCGGCGCCGTCTATCCCGCCAAATGACCGCCCGCCCATCTTCTCGCTGTGCTCGCTGGATCGCGTGCGTAGGTTGGCACTGAGATTCAGCTTTGACCCGACCCGTTGATCGCGCGAAATAACACCAACTTTTCGCCCGCCAGCGTGTCCTTTGTCTGTCTCTCGCTACACTTCTGAAACTCGCCTTCCTTCCATGACCTTCCGTCACCGCCTTTTCGTCCTGCTCGTCCTCAGTGTCGGCGCCGCCTCCGCGCTTCTAGCCCAGACCTCTGCGCCCGCCCCACTCACTTTGGAGGACTGCATCTCCCGCGCCCTGAAACGCAATTTCTCCCTCGAGATCGATCGCTACAATCCGACCAGCGCGAAAGACGGCATCGACATCGTCAAGGACGGCTACCAGCCGATCATCACCGCCACCGCCAGTCGCGCCCGCTCCAACATCGGCAGCACCGGCACTTCCCCGTCGTTCAGCTCCACCACCGACAACGTCCGCGTCGGGGCCAGCCAGCAGCTCTACAGCGGCACCAACGTCAGCGTCAGCAGCAATCTCAACCGCTCGCGCAGCGACCCGGCACTCAGCGCACTCAATCCCGCCTACAACGCCGATGTCACTGTCGCCGTCCGCCAGAACTTGCTCCGCGGCCTCGGCTCCGATGTCAACCGCGCCAGCCTCGAGCGCGCGCAGATCGCCCTCGACCGCGCCAACCTCGACTTTAAG
>JANXWT010000079.1 GCA_025351035.1 Opitutia bacterium
AGGTCGATCATCTTGGGATGCTTCTCAAGGTAGCGCTCGCTGAGCATAGACTGGGTCTTGTTGAGTGTCGCCTGCTCGTTCCGGAGATTAGGGAGATTGCCGTAAGTGGCAATGTAGGTAAGTTCAAGGAGGTTGCCGCCTTCGCTTTGGGTGCGTTCGATCTGCTTGAGGAAGACCTCGAGATTCAGGCGCTCGAGGCGCACCGTCGTGAGAGCTGTGTTGATCGACATGAGGCGACCGCTGATGATGTCGACGCTGGACGAGAGGGAGACTAGGTTGTGCTTGCGCTTGTATTCCTGGAGGCGTGATTCCGCGGCCTCGGATTCCTTGCGGAGTTCCTCGGCGCGCGTGCGGAGATACTCGACGGCGAATTCGTTTTTGCCGCCGGCGCTTTCGATCAGGTAGCGCATGAACTGGTCGATGTAGCGGTTGGCGACGCGCGCCGCTCCCTCGGGGTCGCGATTTTGCACGCTGATTCTGATGAGAAAACTGTTACGGATGGACTCGATGGTGACCGCACCGACAATCGCGGAAACCGGCGGCGGATTGATGCCGGGTGCGAGATCGTTGATGTAGGGACGCTGGAGAATCTTGACGTCTTCTGGCGTCAGCGATTGCACGACCATCGACCGAAGGCGGCCGCTGTTGAGGATCTGCAGGTAGGTGTTGAGATCGATCTCCGAGCGGACGGACTGGTCAACGACCTCTTGGTTGAGCACCACGCGCTCGGGGCGTTCAAACTGCATGGTTGCGATGCTCTGATACATCGGTGTCTCCTGCGCCTGATAGTAGCCGAGCGAGACGGCGACGAGCAGTGCGATGGGCAACGCCACCCACAGCCGCTCGCGCATGATGATGTAGTAGTCGCGCAGGGTGCGGCGTTCAATGACCTGATCGTCATTGCCATGGAGGGAGGTAGCGGCCGGCCGGTTGCCGGGATGCGGTAGAGGAGGTGTGGCGAGGTTTGACATCGGGAGAGACTAGATGAGTCGCTCGGGGACATAAACTATGTCGCCGGGCTGGAGAAGGAGGGTGTTGTCGTCGATCTTATCGCCTTTCTTGCCCTTGATGACATTGTCGACATCGACCGTGAACACCTGTTTGGTGCCGTCGGAGAGGACACGCGAAACGGATACTTGGGTGCCTTTGCCAACATCGGAAATGCCGCCGGCCTTGGTGACGAGTTCGACAACGGTAAAGGTAGACTCGATCGGGAGGCTGTAGCGACCGGGATTGCGGATTTGCCCCTGAATGGAAACCTCGCGCGGGGCGTATTCTTCGACACTGAGGGTCACCTGCGGATGGCGCAGAAACCGGCCGTCGGTGTAACTAGCTTGAATGGCGTCCTGCGCGGCCACGACGGTCAGACCGCCGACGGCGACCTCGCCAACCAAGGGCAGGTTGATGCGGCCGCGGGCGTCGATGCGGGCGATGGTGGTGAGATCTTCTTCCTGATAAATGGCGACGCGCACGCGGTCCGTAAGGGCAAGCGTGTGAACGTAGTTTTTCTTGGAGTCGGGACTCTTGGCCTTGGTCTGGGCGCAAAGCGTCGCGGTGGCTGCCGTCAAGGCGAGCAAGATGAAGCAGGGTGAGGTGAGGCGCAGGGCTTTCATAGGGAAATTAGAAGCGGCTGGAAAAATCGAGGGAGTAGCCGTGGCTCTCAAAATCGGAGAAGCTGGCGGTCGACCAGTTGTGGATAAAATGATAATTCAGCCCGATGTGCAGGTGCTCGTTGAAGGTATATCTGGCGCCTGCATTCCAAGTAAAAAAATCGTCGCGCCGGGCGGAGAATAGTTTCCCCAAAAAAAGATTCCGACCGTAGCCGACTCCCGCGTCGACCTCAAAACGCCGGGTAAACACGTAGGTGGCACGGGCCGAGCTGCTGAGCGTGTCGACGGACTGGGCGGTGCCGATGGTTGAGAAATCGCGACTCGCAATGCCGGCGACGGTGAATTTTCGGGTGGCGTTCCAAACGACTGCGATGGAGGCAGTCATCTGTCTGAAGTCCTCGTTCGTGGCCGCCACTTTGCGAAATTGATAGCCCAAGCGAATTGAGCCATTCACTTTGGGCAGCAGTCTGCCTGTGGCCCCGAAGGTGAAGGCATGGTCGACCGTATCGCCACCATCAGACGTCTTGCTTATTCGAATGCGATATCCGCCGAGCAGGTCAAGTTTGGAGGTGAATACATAGTAACCGTCGATGCCTTCCGAGTAGTCTTCATAGTTGAAGAAGATGCTGTTGCGAGAATAGTGGCGGTTGAGGTAGCCCGTGGCGGAAGTGAGGTAGAAACGATCACTCACGGGATATTTGAGGTTCAGGCCGATCGGATAATTCCATGAGGTCGTGCGGAAATTGACGGCTCGATCCGACCGGCTTTCCCGAAAGGCATTTAACGTGAACGCTCCGGTCGTGCGTCCGGTCGTCTTGTTTAGCTCAAGCGTAAAATGGGGATTCCAAGAGGATTCGTTGCGCAGCTTCGCGTAGCGGATGTAATCGAGAACGAACGTGCTGTTGACCGAGATAATGCCCGCACGGCGCTTCAGCTCGGCACCTACCGAAGCATTCACACTGTAGTCGCCCGCGCCGCCTTTCCGGGCGAAAATATTGGACTCAAAACCAAAGGCCACATGACCGAAGACGAAAATTTGATTGCGGGTTCCGTCGATGTTCAACAGCGCGCGGGCATTCTGGATTGGCACGATCATTGCCAAGACGAAGACGAAAACAAATTTCCTAAGGTGCGGGATGCCCACGGCGAGG
>JANXWT010000231.1 GCA_025351035.1 Opitutia bacterium
CGCCCTACATCGCGTGGCTCGCCATCGCGGGCATCCTCTACGCCGGCTTCGTCGCGCTGATCCAGGAAGATTTCAAATACGTCATCGCCTACTCGAGCGTGAGCCACATGGGCTTCGTGCTCCTCGGCCTCGCCGCCGCCAACCCGCGCGCGGTCAGCGGCGCGGTGCTCCAGATGTTCTCGCACGGCGTCATCGCGGGTCTGCTCTTCGCCGTCGTCGGCCGCATGGTCTACGAACGCACGCACACCCGCCAGCTCGCCGACCTGCGCGCGCTGCCGCTCTTCCGCCTGCTGCCGTTCGCCGCCGTCACGTTCGTCGTCGCCGGCCTCGCCTCGATGGGCATGCCGGGCTTCAGCGGCTTCCCGGCCGAGCTCACGATCCTCATCGGCGCGTGGAAAACCTCGCCGGTTTGGGCGCTCACCGCCGCTGTCGGCGTGCTGGTCGCGGGGGCGTTCACGCTCCGCGCCGTGCAACAGGCGTTCTTCGGCGCCAAGCCCGCGCACGCCACGGGCCACGACCATCATGATTTCGCGCCGATCACCCTCGCCGAAAAATCCGGCGCCGTGCTCCTGCTCGCCGCGACCATTGTCATCGGTTTGAAACCCGACCTCCTCCTCGACTGGATCAACCCTGCGCTGCAATCGCCGCTCTTCCAGGCGGCGCTGAAGGGAGGTGCGTCATGAGTCCCGACTATACCGGACTCACCCGCGCGCTGCTGCCCGAGGCTGCTCTCGTGCTCGGCGCGCTTGTCGTGCTCGGCTTCGATCTCGTCGCCGGCCGCAAGCTCGCGCCCGAGGCCCGCGTGCGGCTCAACGCCGTGCTCGCCATCATCGCGCTGCTCTCCGCGCTCGGCGGCACCTTGCTCGCCGGTGCGACCACCGGCCCGGTGTTCGGCGGCGTGCTGACGCTCGATCCGCTCTCGTGCGCGTCGCGCCTCGGGGTGATCGTGCTCTCGCTGCTCACGGTCACGCTCTGTGCCGGCACGCTGCGCCAGCGCCAGCCCGCGGAGTTCTTCGCCATCGTCCTCTTCGCCACGTCGGGCTTCACGCTCATGGCCGCCGCCCAGCAACTCCTGCTCGTTTTCCTCGCTGTCGAACTCGCCAGCATCTCGCTCTACGTGCTCGCCGGCTTCGACGAGAAGCGCCCCGAGTCCGCCGAGGCGGCGATGAAATATTTTCTGTTCGGCGGCATGTCGGCCGCGTTTCTTCTCTTCGGCTTCAGCCTGATCTACGGCCTCACCGGCACGATCCAGCTCGACGAAATCTCCAACCAGCTCGCGCTCCAAGGCATGACGCCGCTGCTGACCATCGCACTCGTGATGGTGCTCGCCGCGTTCGGCTTCAAAGCCGCCGCCGCGCCGTTCCACCTCTGGGCCCCTGACGTCTACGAAGGCGCACCCGTCTCCTCCGCCGCGCTCATCGCGTCGGCGTCGAAGCTCGCTGGCTTCACCGTCTTCGTCCGTCTGCTCTGGAGCGGGTTGGCCTTCGCCTCCGGCAGCGCGACGACTTCGCATCTGGTGGTCGGCTGGGTGCCGGTCGTGGCGATGATCTCCGCCGCGTCGCTGCTGCTCGGCAACATCGGCGCGCTCGCGCAGACGAATCTCCGCCGCCTCCTCGCCTACTCCGCCATCGCCCACGCGGGCGCGATGCTGCTCGGCGTGATCGCCGCCGGCCGCGCCGGTCCGGCTCCGCTCTTCTACTACGCCGCCACCTACGGCCTCGCCACCGTCGGCGCATTCGGCGTCATCGCCGTGATCGAGAACGCGGGCGGCTGCACCAAGATCACCGATCTCACCGGCCTGCACCGCCGCTCTCCGCTGCTCGCGGTATGCCTCATGATCTTCGTGCTCTCGCTCGCGGGCATCCCGCCGCTCGCCGGCTTCTTCGGCAAGTTCACCGTCTTCGCCGCCGCGCTGCAACTCGGCGGCCTCGCCGGCCCCGTGGGCTGGCTCACCGTGCTCGCGATTTTCCTCAGCGCCGTGGCGCTGTATTACTATCTCGTCATCCTGAAGCAGGCGCTCGTCGCCGCGCCGCCGGCCAACGCGCCCAAGATCGCCACGCCGCCCGCCGCCGCCTTTGCCCTGCTGTTCACAGCCGGCCTGCTGCTCCTCTTCGGCGTCGCGCCGTCGCTGTTGCTCGGCTTGTTCTAAGGTGGTGCTTGCCCCGGCACTTCTCCGGAAAGCCTATTTGCTCTCGAAGACAACTTCGCCGCCAACAATCGTCATGGCGCAACGGGTCTTCAAAATTTCGGCCTCGGGAATCTGCATGATGTCAGCCGTGAGCACGGTAAAATCGGCGCGTTTCCCCACTTCGATGCTGCCGCGCTCCGTCTCTTCGAAAGTCGCGTAGGCGGCGCTGAGCGTCATGGCGCGCAGGGCCTGATCGCGCGTCAGGCGTTGCTCGAGATGCCAGTCGTCGTTGGCAAAGCCGTCCAGCGAACGACGCGCAACGGCGGCGTAGAACTCGATCATCGGTTCGCCGCGTTCGACCGGCGCATCCGAGCCCGTCACGACGACCGCACCGGCCTTCAGCATCGACTGCCACGCATAGGCACCGTCGAGGCGCGCGGAGCCGAGGCGCTTCGGCGCGAAATACAAATCGCCGATCGCGTGTGACGGCTGCATCGAGGCGATGACGCCGAGTTTCGCGAATCGCGGGATGTCGGCCGGGTTGATGATCTGTGCGTGCTCGATGCGCCAGCGCGGCGCGGCCATGGCGCGCTCGGCGGGTGGCACGGCGGCAAAAGCTTTTTCGTAGAGATCGAGCATCATGCGGTTACCGCGGTCACCGATGGCGTGAGTCTGGACTTGGATGCCTTTGCGCAAAGCGGCCTCAAGGAACGGCAGCAGGTCCTCCTCCTTCTGCATCAGCAACCCGCTGGTGTCCGGCCGGTCGGCATAAGGCGCGAGCAGCGCGGCACCGCGCGCCCCGAGCGAGCCGTCGATGTAAAGTTTCACGCCTCGCCGGGTGTAACGGCCGTCGCTCTCGCCGATCAGGAGGCCCGTGGCGAACAGGTCCTCAGCCGCACTGCCCCGGCCGGGCCTTGTGGTCCCGGACTCGCCGGCCATTGTCGACGGGCCCGGGCCGCTCAGCGTATCATAGAGGCGAATCTTGATTTTGCCGTCGGCGATCAGGTGGCGGAGAATTTCCGCTTCCTCGAGGCTGTGCCCGGCGTTTTGGATTCCCGTCCAGCCGAGCGAGAGTTCACGCTCGGCGCCGATGGTCAGCGCATGTGCAATATCCGCGGCGGTCGGCGGTGGCACCAGCCGGCGCACTAATGTCATGGCGTTGTCGATCAGCATGCCGGTCGCCTCGCCGGTCTGCGGATCGCGAAGAATTTCGCCGCCCGTCGGATTCGGCGTGTGGCGGTCGACGCCAGCGAGTTTCAGCGCAAGACTGTTGGCGACGATGGCGTGACCGTCGGAACGGCCGAGGACCACGGGATTATCGGGCGAAAGATCATCGAGGTCCTGGCGCGTCGGGAACGCCACGGGCGTCCAATGCGTCTCGATCCAGCCGCGGCCGGCGATCCATTTTTTTGGGCCGATCTGCGCGACGCGCGCCTTTAACCGGGCGCGCAAGTCGGCGATGCCGGCCGTGCCCTCGAGATTGAACTCGAGTTCCCGGAAGCCGACGCCGCCGATGTGCATGTGCGCGTCGTTGAGGCCGGGCAGCAGCGTCTTACCGCCGAGATCGACGACGCGCTTGGCAGCGGCGCGGAATTTCTGCGCGCCGGCATTCGAGCCGACGAAGACGATGCGCCCACCGGAGACCGCGATAGCCTCGGCGCGCGGCGCGGCGGCATTGCCCGTGTAGACATTGCCGTTTATCAGCAGGAGATCGGCGGGGACCGCAGCACAGAGCGGCGCCAACACGGCGAACGAAAGAAGGAGGGCTCTCACAAGCAATCCCATGGCTGAGTAAGCAGGCGGACAACGGTCGGACAAATCCATTCGTTCGGGATGCAACGTCACTGGATGAACTTCAAGTTCGAAACCGGATGCAGCGTCCAATGGGTCACCACACGCATGCCTTTCTTCCCCTTCTGGGCATCGCTGATGAGGCCATTGTCATAGAAAAGCTGCCCGGTGACCTCCACCTGCATCGCCGGCACAATGACCGTGCCCGCCTCGGCGGCCTCGCGGCGCTTCAGCACGTTGCTTCCGCCCTCGCGGGCGACGTAATAAACAAACCCGGTGGCGGCCACGCTCAATTGCTGGCGGATATCGTTGAGACGGGCGCGCAGGATGGGGGATTTGACGAATTTGGAGTCGTTCAACGGCACCCGGGCTATGATGGTCTGGTAGCCGAGTTCCGGATCGTCGCTGATCTGGATGCGGTAATCACCGTCATTCTCCAAAGCCACGAGGTGCAGCCAACCCCGCACGGTGACAATATCACCCTCCCGCAGCTCGGGTTTGTTCGGAAATTCGGGGTAAAATTTTTTCTGGTATCCCGGATCATTCTTTTTCGGATTCAGCACCGGATCCGGCAAAGCGGCAAAATCCTCGAACGATACGACGACATCGTCGTCCACAAAGGCCCGCCCCGAAATGGAGGTTTTGATTTCCCAGCGATTGTCGCCGATGGTGAATTCCTTGGCGGAGAGCAAATTCAGCGCCAGCAATGGTCCGAGCAGAAAACAAATCGGTTTATTCATGATAGGATGGATTTGATGTGTGTGTTGCGTGCCAGCCATCGGGTGGCATTAGGATGAGGTTTGTCCTGCCAACTGCAAGACCTTGCATGTAACCCCCCACCGCTCCTCCCCGCCCAACAACCCCGCATTCCTCATCTGGTGGACGCTATTGGACTCGAACCAACGACCCCCTGCGTGTGAAGCAGGTGCTCTAACCAACTGAGCTAAGCGTCCCCAATGGGAGGGCAGACCGTTAACAGCCACGCGGACCGAATCAACCTTGTTTTATTTCTTCGTTTTCCGGGGCCGCTGGCGCTCAGAAAAAAGCGTCCGGCAAATCACGCAGACCGTGCCGTCGCAGCCGCGTGCGGTGCAGTGTCCGCGGCCGTAGAAAATCATCCGCAGGTGCAGCTGGTTCCACGTCGCGGGCGGGAAAAGCTTCTTCAAGTCGTGCTCGGTCTGCTCGACGCTGCGGCCGTCGGTGAACTTCCACCGCTGCGCCAACCGGTGGATGTGCGTGTCGACCGGAAATGCCGGCACTCCGAACGCTTGGCTCATGACCACCGACGCCGTCTTGTGGCCGACGCCGGGCAACTCCTCCAACTCCGCGAAGGTCCGGGGCACGGCGCCGCCGTGCCGCTCCATGATCAGTCGGGACAGCCCGCTGATGGCCTTGGCTTTCTGCGGCGACAGCCCGCACGACCGGATGATCGCCTGGATTTTCCCGACCGGCACGCGCGCCATCGCGGCCGGATTGTCGGCGACGGCCCAGAGGTGCGGCGTGACGAGGTTGACGCGCTTGTCGGTGCATTGCGCCGAAAGCAAAACCGCCACGAGGAGAGTATAAACGTCGCGATGGTCGAGCGGGATCGGCGTCACCGGATACAGCTCGGCCAGCCGGCGGGCGACGTGATCGGCCCGGGCCTGTTTGGTGTGGAAATCGGCGGTGGTCGGCACAGTCGGAAACAGATGGGCTTTCAAGACTGAAACAAACCATTAATTGCACAGCCCCGATCCCAAATCGCTGTTGCGGCCCCTCCTCGCTCGCGTAGCGTCCGCGCCATGTCTTCGCCACCGGACCTGCTTGCCCCACTCGACACGTTTGAACGCCGCCATCAGGGCGTCGATGCCACCGCCGACACCGCCGCGATGCTGAAGCTCGTGGGGTTTGAGTCGCTCGATGCGCTCGCCGATGCCGCCGTGCCCGCGCACATCCGCCTCAAGCGCCCGCTCCGTCTGCCCGCCGCCGCGAGCGAGACCACCGCGCTCGCCGAGCTCCGCGCGATCGCGTCG
>JANXWT010000316.1 GCA_025351035.1 Opitutia bacterium
CGCGCGTCCGCACCGAATTCACCCGGCTCGCGGCGCTCTGGCGCGCGTTGCCCGTTGGCGAAACCCTCGAACTTGCCTACGCGCGCGCTCCATGAACCCCACCGCTTCCATCCGCTACTACGAAGATCTCAGCGTCGGCGACAAATTCCCGACCGCCAGCCTCACAGTGACCGAGGCCGAGATCATCGCCTTCGCGTCGCAGTATGATCCGCAGTCTTTCCACACCGACGCCTCGGCGGCGCAACGCAGCGTCTTCGGCCGGCTCGTCGCGAGCGGCTGGCACACGGCGGCGCTCAGCATGCGCCTGATGGTGCTCGGTGAGTTCCAGCTAGCGGGCGGCTCGGTCGGGCTCGGGGTCGAGAAACTCGAGTGGCCACAACCGGTGCTCCCCGGTGATACGCTGAGTGTCGTCAGTGAAATCATGGAAAAGCGCCTCTCCCGCTCAAAGCCTGACCGCGGCCTCGTGAAATTCCGCAGCACGACCTTCAACCAGCGCGGCGAGCCTGTGCAGCGCATGGCCGCGCTCCAGATCGTCCTCTGCCGACCGGCTCCCGCCGCGCGATAAGCGCGAGCACGCTGCCGCACGGACTCTGGCGAACGTCGCCGGATTTCCCCCCTTCGCCGCTGCGGCGTCGCCGCGCCGCCGCGTTTCCGTCAACCGTGTCGCCGCCGTGCCCTCCGCCTACCAGCTCGCCCAGATCAACATCACCCGGATGAAATTTCCGATCGACGACCCGCGCATGGTGGACTTCGTCGCGGCCCTCGACGAGGTCAACGCGCTCGCCGACCGCAGCTCCGGTTTCGTCTGGCGCTTGCAGTCGCCCGAGGGCAACTCGACCGCAATCCGCGCCTACGATGACCCGCTGATGCTCGTGAACATTTCCGTCTGGGAGAACATGGCGCTGCTGAAAGAATACACTTACAAGGGCATGCACGGCCGGATTTTTTGCCAAGCGCCAGACGTGGTTCGACAAGATCGACGGCGTGCAACTCGCCGCGTGGTGGGTGCCGCGCGGCACCATCCCGACGATCGAGGAAGGCAAAGCCCGGCTCAACACGCTCTCGCTGCTCGGCGAGACCGTCGACGCCTTCTCGTTCAAGAATCAATTCCCCGCTCCAGACGAAAAGTGACTTGGAGGGCCCGGCTACTGGCGGGTCGGGATTCGAGGTAAGATTTCCCGTAGCCACAGGCGTCCCTGCCTGTGGAGTTTGGATCAGCAATCATCGGCAGGCAGAGACGCCTGCCGCTACAAAGCAATTCGGCCCACGGGGACGTGGGCCCTCCATCCGTGTTTCTACTCCGCTAAAAATCCCGCCGCCCAATCGGGCCGGCCATTCTCGCGTGCGCGCTGCGCCACCGGCGACCAATCTTAGTCGAGCGCGATCAGATCTACGCTCCAGCGTGCACCGCGCCGGGTCGCGACCGCGTAGTGCGCCTGCGGCGAGCCGGCCTCGGCGAGGTGGCGGTCGTGATTGTCGGCATAACGCGGGCAACCGACGCTGCCGGGATTCACCACGAGCCGCCGGCCCGGCGCGTAAGCCATGTGCTGCAAGTGACTGTGCCCGCACAGCACGAGCCCGGTCGTCGTCGCACCGAGCCGCTTGGCCAAAGTCTCCTTCGTCACGAGCGAGAGCCGGTCGCCGACCTTTTCTTCGAGCAAATAAGCTACATCGCTCGACGGCGTGCCGTGCACTGCGAGGATGCCGGCGTCGATCTGGATGGTCGCGGGCAGCGCGCCGAGTTCGCAACGCTGCGCCGCTGTCAGCGCGTCGTGCGCAAAACGCACGGTCGGAGATTTCTCGTCCGCAGCCATCTCCCCGAGCCAGCGGTCGTGATTACCGCGCACCGTCGGAATCTTGAGCGTCGCAAGAAGTTCAAAAGTCTCGCGCGGCCAGAGCGGACTCGTGACACAATCGCCGAGATTCACCACCGCGTCGGGCGCGCGAGTCTTCAAGTCGGCGAGCACCGCCTCAAGCGCGACGAGGTTGCCGTGAATGTCCGAGATGATGGCGAGACGCATGGCGAAGGCCACGAAGCTATGTCGCTCCGCGTGTGTCTCGCAAACGGATTCAAAGCACAGCAGTCGCCCGCAGTGACACGAACAGCTTCCGTGACGCTCAGTCCCCGAACTTGATGCCTTGCGCGAGCGGGAGAGAATCGGAGTAGTTCACCGTCACGGTTTGGCGACGCATGTAGGCGCGCCACGCATCGCTGCCGCTCTCGCGGCCGCCGCCCGTTTCCTTTTCGCCGCCGAACGCGCCGCCG
>JANXWT010000395.1 GCA_025351035.1 Opitutia bacterium
GGCGCTGTCGGCGTCGGGCAGCTGGCTGTGCTGCGGCACGACCTGGCATTTGAGCGCGCCTTTCGGCCAGAAATTCACGCCGACGCTCGTGCCGTCGGCCCAGGTGATGCGGATGGATTTGTGCGGGGTCGACTTGCGGACGGTGAGCGGCGTGCGCGGCAGCCATTGCTCGCGCAAGGCGGCGTCCTTCCACGCTTCGAAGGCCCGGGCGACGGGCGCAGCGATAGTCCGCGTGACGCTCACCTCAAAGCCGGCGGGTTTCTGGTGCTTGGCGCGGAGGCCGCGCGATTGTTCGTAACCCACGGCGACCATCTGCGCCCACCACGCGGCCACCTTGTGCCGCGCACTGAGCAAGTCGGCGATTTCCTTGTGGGATTTTTTCTTGGCGCCCGCCTTGTCGAGCAGGGTGCCCCATTCACGCCAAGTTTTTCCGGTGGCTTTCTTGACGGCGACGGAGCTGAGGCCGTTAAGTTTTTCCGTCGGGCGCTTCATGGGGAGTTCTGGGGCGGGCCGGCGGCCTCAGGGTCGCGCAACCGCCGGAAGATATGCACACTTTGCCGGGGTTTGTCACGCCGGAGGTCACGCGTGCGGGAGAGTTCGACAAGATTTTGTTTCCGCTCGGGGGGAAACTTGCTAACCCTTGGGACATGAGCGACGAGACAATCCCCAAGCTCCGCCTCAAGCCGAAGCTCGCCACCGACTCGACTGTCACGCCGCCCACTCCGGCCGAGCCTGCGCCTTCCGCGGTCGCTGCGCCCGAACCCACCGCATCCACTGCGCCCGCGGCTGACGCCGCGCCGGTCATCCGGCTGCGGCCGAAAATTTCTATCACCCCCGCTACGCCGGAAACACCGGCGAGCGCGTCTGTCGCGCCGACGCTACCAGCGCCGGCCGCGGAGCCCGCGCATGTCCGGTTGAAACCCAAAATTTCCGTCGCTTCCACGCCGGCGGAATCCCCGAAGCCCGTCTCAGCGCCGCCGATGCCCGTCCCGCCCGCACCGCTGGAGATGGCACCACTCGCGGCAGTCGTTCCACCGCCGCCGCCTGCTCCCAGCGTGTCCGCTCCCGCCAGCGCGGGCGCAGCGAAGTTCACCTTGAAACCCAAAGTCGATTTTCCGCCGCCGCCGTCCGCAGCCAAACCGGCATCCGCGCCGCCCATGCCGGCCGACGCACCCATCGCGTCCGCCGCACCGACGGCCGAGGCTCCGGTCACACCGCCGCTCGCCGCGAATTTCCCCCCGCCAGTCGGCAAGTTCCCGCCACCTCCCGGGACAAAGAAATCCGCTGCCGCCCCGGCGGAGGAAAAGAGCGCCGCCGCCGCGCCGGCCGGCCGGAAGAAACTTTTCCTGATCGGCGGGGTCGCAGGCGGCGTCATGGTGCTCGCGGCGGTATATTTTCTTTTCCTGAAATCACCCGCCGAGCCGCCACTGCCGCCGGTGAAAAAGAAAGTCGCGCCGGCCGTCGTGACCCAGCCGACGACGGCGCAGGGCCAGGCCGTGGCGGCGGCGAAAAAGGCCGTGGAAAAAGCGAACGAGCAGATGGCTCCGCTCAACGAAGTCGTGAAAGCCGACCAGCCGGCGGCAGTGCCCGCCACGACTCAGTCCGCGGTGCCCGGGCCAACTGCACCGGCCGCCATCGTGCCCGCGCCGGTCGTGGTGAAGCCCGTGGATCTCGGCCCGCCGCCGCCAAGCGTCGCGTTCCGCGAATGGATTTCGAATTTGAAGATCGGCAGCGTGCGCACCGGCGCGAAGCCGCGCATCCTCCTCGACAAAACTTCCTACGATGTGGGCGACACCGTGAATCAGCAGATGGGCATCACCTTCGAGGGCTACAACGCCGAGAAGCGCGTGCTGCTCTTCAAGGACCGCAGCGGAGCCATCGTCGAGCGGCGGAATTGAGCTGCGGGTAGTTTCGGCAACTAGCCTCACGCGGCCCGCAGCGCGATGATGGGATTGATCGCGGTGGCCCGGCGCGCGGGCACGAGGCAGGCGAGCACGGCGACCGCGAGGAGTATCGCGACGACGGCAAGGTAAGTGAACGGGTCGCTCGCGGGCACGCCGTAGAGCACGGTCGTCATCAGGCGGCTGAGCATGACGGCGGCGATGGTGCCGCAGGCGAGGCCGGCGGCGACGAGCAGGAGGCCTTGGCGGAGGACCATCCATAGCACGTCGGTGCGACTGGCGCCGAGCGCCATGCGGATGCCGATCTCCTGCGTGCGTTGGCTGACGGAGAACGCCAGCACGCCGCCAATGCCGGCGACGGTGATGACAAGGGCAAGCGTGGCGAAGAGTCCGAGCAGCGTCGCGGTAAGGCGATAGGGGAGCAGAGCGATGCCGCGCGCCTGCTCCATGGTCTGGATGCGGGTGACGGGTTGTTGCGGATCAGTTTTGCGCAAAGCTTCGCGGAGATCGCGAACGAGCGTGGCGGGATCCCCGGCGGTGCGCACGACGACCGAGGCCGAGAGGATGCTCGCACGGCGAAGCGGGGCATAGAATTCATCGACCGCGTCGCGGTCGAGTTGCTGGCGGACGTTGGCGACGACGCCGACGATCGGACGCCAAGTCTGGCCGTTGTCGAAGCTGACGTTTTTGCCGACCGGGTCTTCGCCGGGCCAATAGCGACTGGCGAGCGATTGGTTGATAATCATGACTTTCACGCCCTCGGCGTTGTCTCCGGAGTTGAAAATGCGGCCGCGGAGCAACGGTTGGCCGACGGTGGAGAAATAGGATTCGTTGACGACCGTGATGCTCGCTTGCGTCACGTCGGAAGCGTTGGCGGCGGGCCGACCCTGAATGGTGAAGGGTGCGAGAAAATTGACGAGGCCGCTGAGCGCCTCGCGGCCGGTGACGGCGACAGATTGGGCGGCCGGCAACGCCTCGGCGGTGGCGATGGCGCGGAACCAGAAGTCGCGGCGTTTCTCGGCCGTGTCGTAGCGCGTGAAGTTCAGGTCGATGTTGGCCGAGATGATTTTGTCGGTCCTGATGCCGGGGTCGGCTTGCTGGAGATTGACCACGCTGCGCGCGGCGAGGCCGGCGCCGACGAGGAGCGGCACGGAGACGGCAACTTGCGCGACGACGAGCAACGCGCGTAGGCGGCTGCGGCCGCCGGTGGTGCCGCGGGTGCCTTCCTTGAGGGCGTCGATGAGTTTCTCCGTGGCGGGGAGCGCGGGTCGCGAACCGAAGAACAGGCCGGTGAGCACCGACACGACGAGCGTGAAGAGCAGCACGGGAATGTTGAGCGTGATCTCGCCGGTGTTGGGCAGGAAGCGGCCGGTGTATTGCGTGAGGAGTTTCAGTCCCGCGGCCGCGAGACCGAAGCCGGCGAGGCCGCCGAGCAGCGAGAGGAGCAGATTTTCCGTCAGCAACTGACGGAAGATGCGCGCGCGGCCGGCACCCATGGCGGCGCGGACGGCGAGCTCGCGGTCGCGTTGGACAAGGCGGGCGAGCGTGAGGTTGGCGACGTTGGCGCAGGCGATGAGCAGCACAAAGCCGGCGGTGGCGAGCAAGACAAAGAGCGGAGTGCGAGCGTTGCCGGTGAAGGCTTCGCTGAGCGAGGTCATCTTTGCCGTGTAGCCGGTGTCGGCTTGGTAATCGTTCGGCAAGTCGCCGCAGAGTTCGGTGGCCACGCGTTTCAGATCGCTGCCAGCCTGTTCGGCGCTGACGCCGTCGGCGAGACGGCCGATGACATTGCTGATGATGCGGAACGGCCGCTGCGTGCGCGCGGCGTCGCTGCCGCGGAACGGACACGCGCAGGTCGGCATGAAGACGTTGTCGGAATTCGGATACGCCGGCAGTGGCGGGAGCACGCCGATGACGGTGTGCGGCTTGTCATTCATCTGAAAAACCTGGCCGACGACCCCCGGGTCGCCGCCGAAGCTGCGTTTCCAGTATTCGTTGCTGAGGAGCAAAACGGCCGGCGCGCCGGGGTTATCGTCCTCGGCGCTGAAATCGCGGCCGAGGATGGGTTTTACGCCGAGGAGGCCAAAGAAATTGGCGGAGACGACGCCGGTCTGCACGCGTTCGGGTTCAGGTCGGCCGAGCAAGATGAACCACATCGAGTGATACTCGGCGAGGCCGGTGAAGGAGTGGGTGCGTTTGCGGTAATCTTCGAGGTCGCTGTAGGAAAAACCAAACGATCCGTGCATGCTGGCGGCGCGGGAGGCTTGCTCGACCTGATAAAGACGCTCGGGTGCGGAGTAGGCGAGGGGGCGCAGCAGCACGCCGTGCACGACGGAAAAGATCGCGGTGTTGGCGCCGATGCCGAGGCCGAGCGTGAGGATGACGATGAGCGCAAAGCCGGGATTGCGGCGCAGACCGCGCAGACCGTAGCCAAGATCCTGCCGGAGGTTGTCGAAAAAGCGCACGCCCCACGCGTCACGCACTTCCTCCTGCACCTGGGCGACGCCGCCGAAGCTGCGCAGAGCGTCGAGGTGGGCCTCCTCGGGCGACAAACCAGCGCGCACGTTGGATTCGGTTTCTTTCTCAAGATGGAATTGCAGCTCGCGATTCAATTCCTGTTCGGCGGCGTCGCGGCGGAAAAGCGTGCGGAGGGGGCGGAATGGGTTCATGGGATGCGGGGTAGAAAGCGAGCAGCTATTCCGGTTTGAGCACGAAGCCGACGGCGGCAGTGAAGCGCGCCCAGTATTCGGTTTCGTCGACGAGCTGCTTCTTGCCGGTGCGGGTGAGGCCGTAGAACTTGGCTTGGCGGTTGTTCTCGGAGACGCCCCACTCGGCCTCGATCCACCCCTGCGCCTCGAGGCGGTGCAGCGCGGGGTAGAGCGAACCTTGGTTCACGACGAAGGCATCGCGCGACAGCAACTGGATGCGCTGGGCGATGCCCCAGCCGTGCATGTCGCCGCCGGAGAGCGTGCGGAGGATGAGCAGATCGAGGGTGCCTTGGAGGAGTTCGCTTTTGAAGTCGGGCATGGGTGATTGTTGTTGGGATCCGACAAGAGCCGGCTCTTGCAGAATGTCAACAGGAGAGCGCTGCGGCTTCGCCGGTTTGTCTGACTTCGCGAAAAAAATCAGGCCCCGATGGCCTTGTGCTCCGGGGCAAGCCACTCGCCGCCGGTTTTTCCCGTGATGGAGAAGATCTTCATCGTCTTCAGCGGCGGGGAGTAAATGTGCAGCGTGACGAGGCAGGTGCCCTCGGGCTGCAGGTTGGAAACCTGGTGGGTGTCGCTGTCGTGCGACGCGATGATCTCGCCCGAGTGAAAATCGCGCGTGGCGAGCGGGAACACCTGGCCGCACGGCGAGAAGCCGTAGGCCGTTTCGCTGCAGACGCCGGTGAGCACCTTGAACGCGCAGACTGACTGGGCGTGGTCATGGATCGGCGAGCGCTGGCCGCTCTTCCAACAAAGCACGAGCATGTTGAACCACGGACTCTCTGCGACGAGGTTGCGGCAATAGCAGTCGTCCTCGTAATGCAAAAAGTCGCGCACATCGTCCAAGGTCAGCTGCGACTCGGTCAGCAATTTCTTGAGCACCTCCAAGTCCGCTCGTTCGCTCGTCAGACTTTGGAGATAGCGGAGAGCGGGCGCGAGCACCGGAGGCGGATTTTTGGTCGGTGGCATGGCAGTGGATTGGGTGGAGAACCGGTAGCAGCGGACCAACGCCCTGACAAGCCTGCGCCTTTGGTTCGTTCGGCTTAATTAATGCTCCGTGAGCACCGACTTGATGCCGCGCAGCAGCTCCGGGTCGGTGGCGATGCCGAGGATACCGTTGACGACGAACTGCACGCCGATGCACATGGTAAGGAAGCCCATGATCTTCGTCATGGCGTTCATGCCGACCGGGCCAATAAACTTCACGATCTTGCCTGAGACGCGCAACACGAAGTAGCTCGCCAGCGCCACGACGACGATGCCGAGGATGATGGCGACATAGTCCAGCGCCTGGGTCGCGAGGGAACTGAAGCCAAGGGTCACAGCAATGGAGCCGGGACCGCTGAGCATCGGCATGGCGAGCGGGGAAAAGGAAATGTCGACCTTCTGGCGCGCGGCTTCGCGTTCCTCTTCCTCCTCTTTCGACCCGTGTTTCTGTGTCGCGAGCATGTTCATGCCGATGCCGGTCATCATGATGGCAAAAGGAACTTGCATGATGGAAAGGCCCCAATAGACGCCTCCCAGTGCAAGGACTACGCCGATGAGCACCAAGAAGGGTTGCAGCACGGAGTTGAACTGCATCACCACGATGAGGAACACCATTCATTTTAATGTATATCCCATATGGCAGGGAGTGGGTAAAGATATTAAAATAAATTGTATGGGTAAGATTTAAAATAAGCAATATAGTCAAAATCAAAAGCAGGCATTTCATCTATCTTTCTTCTCAAATTAAGGCGCCATAATTTATGTTTTAATAACATAATTCAAAGCCATATAAGGGTTTAATATAGCAGTTGAA
>JANXWT010000396.1 GCA_025351035.1 Opitutia bacterium
CGCCGAGACCGGCCGCGCCCATCGCTGTCATCACGGGCAACAAAACCGCCGGTCTTCCGACCGCTGCCGCCAATGCGCCCAGGAAACCAAACTGCGCGAAAATCAGAAAATACGCGTAGGTCGTCGCGATCACCGCGACCGTGGCCGCCACCACTCGCGGTTCCGGAAAAAACTCCGCGCGCCACTGCCCACTCGATTGCATCGGACGATCAGCGTGCGCGGCCGTGGTGTTTGGGCAAACCGGATCGCCGGAAATCTTCCCGCCGCGCCAGCGCCCCGGGGGGGTCACGATTCCTCGATGCGGCCGGCGCGCACGCGCAGCACGCGGTCGCATTGCTCGGCAAACCGCCGTTCGTGGGTGGCGAGCAAAATGGCGACACCCTGGTCCTTCACCAGCGAGCGCAACAGCGCGAAGATCGTGTCAGCGGTGGCTTCGTCGAGTGAGCCGGTGGGTTCGTCGGCGAGGATGAGCTGCGGTCGGTTCATCAGGGCGCGGCAGATGGCGACGCGCTGCCGCTCACCACCCGAAAGATCCTGGATGCGATGACCGAGCCGGTGCGCGAGGCCGGTGGACTCGGCAAGTTCGCGCACGCGGGCTTTCGTCTCGGCGGACGGTGCGCCGGCGGCGAGGGCCGGCACACGGAGGTTTTCCTCGACGGTGAGATCGGCGATCAGGTTGTGCAGTTGGAAGATAAACCCGAGGTGGTGGCGCCGGAGAACAAGGCGATTTTTCTCGTTACCCGGGTCGAGTCCGCAAACCGAAAGCTCGCCCAAATCGGGCGCGTCGAGTCCGCCGAGGATGTGCAACAGCGTGCTCTTGCCGGAACCGGAGGCCCCCAGCAGCGCGACCATCTCGCCGGCGCAAACCTCGAGCGCGACGTTGTCGAGCACGCCGATGCGGCCGCGATCGTAAGCTTTGCGAACCGCGAGCGCGTGGACGACGACCGTGTTGGCTTTGGCAAAATAGGCCGGGGCGGAATTACTCATAACGCAAGGCCTCCGCGGGTTGGATGCGCGCCGCAAACCGCGCGGGAAAAATCGCGCCCGCCAGCGCCGTGCTGAGCGCCGTCGCCACGATGCCGCCCATCAGAAGCGGACTGATGGCGGACTGGATGTAACCATGAAATTGCGGCACCCGTTGCAGCGCCGCGAGCGCGCCAAAGCCGAGCGCGAAGCCAAAACCAAGCCCGAAGCCCGCGATCACCGCGGCTTCGCCGAAGATCAGGCCGGCCACCTGGCCTTTGGAAAATCCGCAGACGCGCAGCACGGCGATTTCGCGGATGCGGCTGAAGACGGAGAGGAGCATCGTGTTGGCGACGCCGAGCCCGCCGAGGAGAAACGCGCAGAGGCCGACGGCCCAGCCGGTGAAACGCAGGATGCGGAACTGCGTGTAGCCTTGGTTGAATTCCCGGTTCTCCAGCGCGATGAGCCCGGGATAGGCCTCCTCGACCGCCTGCTTGAACGCGTCCCCCTGCGCAGGGTTGCGCAACTGCACGGCGACGACCGAGGCCACGCCGTCGCGGTGGAAAAACTCCTGCGCCGCGGCGAGCGGGAAGAACACGCCACCGTCCTCGAAGCCATTTTCTGTCTCTAAAATGCCGGCGACGAAGAATTTTCCCCGGCCGATCCCGATGGTCTCGCTCGCGGCGGCATCGAGGAATTTCGCGGCGCGCGCGCCGAGCCAGATGCCGTTTTTCTTGCGGCCGAAATCCGCGGCGTCACCGGCGATCCATTTCGCGCGGGTCAGGCGCGGGTTGCCGGCCTCGAGGCCGAAACAGGTGATGATCGGATGGCCCGGTGCGGACACGAGACCGAAGAGCAGCGGATGCGCGGCCTCCGTCTGCGGGAGCACGCGGATCCCCTCAATCTGCTTGGTCGTAACGCTACTGAAAAAGAGATCGGAGGTATTGCGCTCGAAAACGAGATAGTGGCTGTCGACGGCGAGAATGCGCTCGAACATGCCGATGGCCCCACCGATGATCGCGAGGATGGTAAGCATCGCCGCCACGCCGAAACCAATACCAGCGACCCCGATCAGGGCGCGCAGCTTGTGGCGGCGGAGATTGACGAACACGAGCGCAAGGAACCGCATGGGAGGAGAAAGTTTGCTGAGCCGGCGCGGCGCCCGCAAGCGGCAATCGGGCCGGCACCGCGAAGGTTGAAATTACTTCCCCGCTTCCGGTGTGACCGGCGCCCCGAGCGTGCCAATGAGCTTAAACCGGATGCTGACCGCAGGGTCGACCTTGACGACCATCGCTTTGCGGAAAATTTTCAGCCCCCAGTCGCGATAGTCGATTGTTGCGCCACCGGTGATGGCGTAGGTGCCGTCAGCCTGCGTGACGTTGACGGGAAACTCGACGAGCTGCGTCGCCCCGTGAAAGGTGAGCCGACCACTGGCCTGTCCCTGTCCGTCGGCTGTGAGGGCGAGCACGCCGAGCTCGAAATTACCTTCGGGCGCCCCGCCGCCGAGCCACGCGAGCATCGCCGCATCGCGGTCAGAATTGCCGGTCTTGAGATCGGCGAACTTGAACGCAAAGGTGCCACCTCCTTTGAGCTTGCCGGCCTCGTCGGCGGTAATGGCGACCTCATAACGGTCGAGATGGCCGATGAAAGAACCAACCGTCGTCTTCACATCGACATCAATGAACGACCGGCTGCGGTCGACTTTGAGCGGGCGCTCGGCGGCGAGCGCGGCAAGCGGGAGAAAGAGCAGAATGGCAAGGACGCGGAATCGGATCATGGCGGGGAGTGTAGTTGTGCACGGTTGGACTGCAAACCCTGCTATTGGTGCCACCCGCTTGTCGCGCGCCGCCGGGCTTGCGTCGCCGGGCACGTTGCGCACGCTGCGTCCCGGCCGACTGTTCGGCGACGTCACCCCACCCACCCCATGAGCACGAGAAAAACTGCCGACCAGTGGTTCGCCGAATACGGCGAGAGCCACCAGAACGGGACCAACGAAACCATCCACTGGATTTGTGTGCCCATCATTTTCTACTGCGTGCTCGGCCTCGTGTGGTCGGTGCCGGTGCCGGGCGTTATCGCGGCCGCACTGCCGTGGTTTAATTGGACGCAGCCTGCCGCGCTGCTCGTGCTGGCGTTTTACCTACGTCTGTCGGTGCCGCTCGCCGTCGGCCTGTTCGCGTTCGTGAGTATTTGCTACGCGGTGCTTGAGTGGCAGGCCGTCGCCTGCCCCATGGCGATCTGGAAAACGAGCCTCGCGCTCTTTGTGCTCGCATGGATCGGCCAGTTCATCGGCCACAAAATCGAGGGCAAAAAACCGGCGTTCTTCCACGACCTTGTCTTCCTGCTCATCGGCCCGGCGTGGCTGCTGCACTTCATCTACCGGAAAATCGGCGTGCGGTATTGATTTGCCTCGGTTTCGTTTGCCGGGCGACCGGCCCGGACAAATCCCGTGCGCCCAGCAGGGTGCAACGGGACCGAGAACCGGGGACAAACACCGGGTTGGTAGCTCAGCCGCAGCGAAGGCTGCGCGACTGATCCCGGCTGGCCAGCAGGCCGGAACAGGAAGCCAACAACGGTGTCCTCACCCGCGGCCGCCGCGCAAGACCACAACGTTGGCGAGGTCGTTTTTCTCGAACTCATCCCAATAGCGCTCCTCGAATTTTTTCAGCCGGTCATCGGATGTCGGCGGGGGCTCGAGACCCGGGGTGTCGAGGCCGGCTTTGGCCTGGGTGCCCGCGTGGTCGCGATCGGCAAGCCGCGTGACGAACTCGTGCCAGAAGACATCGTTCTGGAATTCGCTCTGGATTTCGCGGATGCGGTCGCTGTCGGTCAGCTTGGGGGACGGTTGCAGCGAACTATCCTCGCGCTCTTCGATGAGATCGGCGCAACCCGCCTCGGTCGCCAGCTCGAGCAACTTCTGGTCGAGCTCGAAGTAGCGCTTGGCCGCAGCGGTGTCGTCGCCCTGGTAGCCGGTGACGGACCACATGCCGAGGTGGACGAGTTCGAGGAGCTGGCGGTATTCCTTGGCGGTGAGCGAAACTTTCATGCGAGGGCCAACCGTTGCCCGCCCCGCCGGGCGAGCAAGCGCGAAGTGAACCCTGCCCGCAGTCTTGACCGCGTGGGGACGCTGGCGTTCACTCGGCCGCTGCTCGGATCGGCACAACGGGCGCAGCAAGCCTGCGCCCCTGCTCGGTCCGGGTCTCACTCGCCGCTTTCACTCGCCACTCCGCCAATGTCCACTCCCGCCGAACCCGCCAACCTCATGGAAGCCCTCGTCTCGCTCGCGAAACGCCGGGGCATCATCTACCCGTCCTCGGAAATCTACGGCGGACTCAACGGCTTCTTCGACTACGGCCCCGTCGGCGCCGAGCTGAAACGCAACATCCGCGACTGCTGGTGGCGCGACATGGTGCAGCGCCGCGACGACATCGTCGGCATCGAGACCTCGATCATCATGCACCCGAAAGTCTGGGAAGCCTCGGGCCACGTCGCCGGCTTCACCGACCCCCTTGTTGACTGCAAAGTGAGCAAGCAACGGTATCGTGCGGACCAGTTGTTTTTTGCCCCTGTGGTTGTGATGGGCGAAGATGGCAAACAGGTTCACCT
>JANXWT010000425.1 GCA_025351035.1 Opitutia bacterium
GGCTGGCCGGCGAATCTGGTGAAGGGCATCACCAGATTGACGCTGACGCCACGGCCCTTCTCGCTCTTGAGCACCATCTGCTGGGCGCTCCCGTAGTGACGGGCGAGGCGGACGCGTGTGTTGCTCAGGCCGATGCCCTCCTTGATCGGCCCGTCCTGCGCGGTGTCCAAACCGGGGCCGTCGTCGCGCACTTCGACCTCCAGGCGGTTAAAGCGGACCCGCGCGATGATCTCGACGCAGCCGGGCCCGGTCTTCTGCGCGATACCGTGCAAAATCGCGTTCTCCACGAGCGGCTGCAGGATCAGGTTGGGAATGATCGCGTCCATCACCTCCGGCCCCACGTCGGTCCGGTATTGCAGACGGTCGCCAAAGCGCGCCTGCTGGATCTCAAGGTAGCGGGTCAGGAATTCCAGTTCCTGCCGGAGGCTCACGGTCTGCACCCGGGTGTTATCAAGCGACATGCGCAGCAGCGTGCTGATGCGGGCGATCAGGGTCACGGCTTCGTCGTTTTTCTGCTCCCGCACGAGGACGGCGATGGTGTTCATGGTGTTGAAGAGAAAATGCGGATTGAGCTGCTGCTTCAGCGCCTTCAGCTCGGTCTCGATGAGCTTGGCTTCAAGCTGGGCCGCTTTGAGCGACTCGCGCTGGTATTTTTCGCGAGTCCGCAAGGCATACGCCACGCCGATGACCGCCCAGTAAAACGCCATGTCGATCAGGTTGCGGCCATAAAAACCGCGTTGCGCCTGCTCCCAGAAATTCCGCACCGGTTCCCCCATCTGCACCAGCGCATAGAAAACCCGGGCGAGGTAATAGAGCACCATGATCACAAAACTGACGGTGCCATGGAACGCCACGCCGCCCACCCAGCGGCCGGTGTCCAGCGGCACGGCATCTTTCAGCCGCACCACCAGCGGCACCAGCAACGCCCAGAGCAACGCCCGCTGATACTGGGCTTGCGCGATCTGCCAGAAATTCACCTCCGGCATTGAGACGCGCATGTTGAAATACACCTCGATCGTCAAAATCAATCCAATGAACACCCAGAGGGCGCTCAGCCCGGCCCATTTGGCTAGTCGTGGCGTGGTCATTGGCGTTGTGGTGCGGATTTGGTTAAAACGGATAATCCGCATCGCGCGCAAGTTAAACCGCTCGCATCGCGCGCCCAGCAGAGCGGAATCGCCGCGGATCGCCCCCGCGAGGCGGATTTGGCCACCGCGTGCGGGACGGAGAGGCCGCGCCGCGGGGCGGCGACCTATTCGCCCGCGAGCGCGGCCCCGATGATGCCGGCCCCATTGAACAACTTCGCCGGAACGACCTTCGTGCGCACCTGCACATACTTGAGCCACTTCTCGTGCTTGGCGCTCACCCCGCCACCGATGATGATCAGATCGGGCCAGACCAGCCCTTCCATTATCCTGAGATAAACCGTCAGCCGCTCGGCCCACTCCTGCCAGGATAGATTCTTTTTCTTGCGCACCGCGGCCGCGCAAAATTTCTCCACCGCCTTGCCCCGATACGGCACGTGGCCGAATTCGGTATTCGGAAACAACACGCCGCGATAAAACAGCGCCGAGCCGATGCCCGTGCCCGCGGTGATCAGCAACACGGTCCCGTGCCGGCCCTTGCCGGCGCCAAAACGCATTTCGGCGAGGCCGGCCGCATCCGCATCATTGATCATCTTTACCCGGCAACCCGTCGCCTTCGCAAAAATCTTCGCGCCATCCAAGCCGATCCAGCTCTCCCCGAGATTGGCCGCCGTCATGATCGTGGAACCGCTGACCACTCCCGGAAACCCGATGCCGACCGGCCCCTTCCAATTGAAATGCCGCGCGATCTCGCCGGCCGCAGCCGCCGCTTTCGCCGGCGCGCAGGGCGACTCGATCTCCACCTTGTGCCGCTCGGCAAGCTGCCGGCCGGTGAGCGTGTCCACGGGTGCTCCCTTGAGCCCGGAACCGCCGATATCGATGCCGAGAATTTTCATGGACTGCACACTACGGCTGACCGCAAGTCCAAGGCAACACCTTCAATCCCGCCGCCCGTTCAGACCGGCTGCTATCTCCTCCTCCAGCGTCGCCCGCCTCACCGCCAGCAGGTCAATGTCGAAATGCAGCCACTGTCCCGCCAACGGATGATTCGCGTCGAGCAACACCTTGTCTCCCTCCACTGCGAGCACCGTGACTACGGGCGCGTGCCGGTCGGGTCCGGTTTGAAACCGGTCCCCCACTTTCAGATCCGCCACCGGCAAACTCGCACGCAACACGCTTTGCCGCAGACTCTCGTCCACGGGCCCGTAGCCCCGTTCCGGTGGCACGATCACGGCGCGGCTCTCACCGATGGTCATGCTGAGCAATTCGCCTTCGAGGCCCTCGATGATCTGCCCGGCGCCTTCCAGGAATGCCGCGGGCGCGCCGCCGCGTGACGTGTCGCGCAACCGTCCCTGCGCGTCGCGCAGCGTGAAGTGAAAACTCAAATAGCGCGGGCTCATGTTTCCTGACGCAACACCTCCAGCGGCGGATACCCGCTCACCCCGCGATTGGCGAGCAGGCCGGTGATGATGGTGAGCAGCGTCACGGCCGCGACAGTCGCCGCCAGCAACGGCCACGGCGGAATGGCCGAGACCTTGAAAAGAAATTTTGCCAGCAACGAATTCGCGATCACCGCCAGCCCGCCACCCGTCGCCGCCGCCAGCAGGCCCAGCACGGTGTATTCGGCGAGCATGATCTGCCGGAGCTGCCCGCGCTGCGCGCCCAGCGTGCGCAACAGCACCGCCTCGCGCACCCGTTGGTGCCGGCCCATCAGCACTGCGCTCACGAGCACCACCACGCCCGTGATCACCGTAAAACTCGCGAGAAACGAAATCGCCCACGCGATCTTTGTGAAAATCCCGTCGAGCAGCCGCAGCACGAAACCGAGGTCGATCGCCGAGACGTTCGGCAGCTCCTTCGCCACCGCCCGCTGCAAGCGCGCGGTCTCCTCCGGCCCCCGGGCCCGCGCGGCCGCCGCAAAGGTCGCTGGCGCGCCATCGAGGGGTCCGGGCGGAAACACAAAAAAGAAGTTCGTCTGCATCCGCTGCCAGTCCACCTGACGGATGCTGCCGATGACCGCCTTGACCGGCACCCCTTGCACGTTGAATTCAAGTTCGTCGCCAACCTTGAGCTGGAGGTCCTTCGCAAGGCTCGCTTCTATCGACACCGGCACGCGCGCCGCGCCGATGGGCACCGTGCTCACCCATTTTCCCTCGGTCACCTTTTCGGCGTCGTCCATCGCCGCCCGGTAGGTCGAGCGGTATTCGCGGCGCAAGGCCCAGCTGGGCGGACCGTTTTTCGGATCGACCGACAATTCCTCGGCCGTGCGTCCCTTGAGCGAGTTCAGCCGCATCGTGATGATCGGCGAAGTTTTCAGCAGCGGCACGCCCGCACGGCGCGCGATGGCGGCGAGTTGGTCGACTTGGTCCGCCTGCACGTCGAAAAATATCAGGTTTGGCCGCTCCCCGGCACCCATGCCGCTGATCCGCGCGAGCAGCGACGCCCGCGTCAACCCCAGCGTCAACAGCAAGAACGTGCCGAGCCCGAGCGACATCATCAGCAGGAGCGTGCGGTTGTTCGGCCGGTGGACATTGGCCACGCCCTGCCGCCACGGGTAAGCCATCCAGCCGGTGCGCGTGCGTCGGGCCAGCCAGATGATTCCCTTCGCTGCGCCGCCAAGCACGCCAAAACTCACGATCATCGCACCGGAAAAAGCCAATCCCGCCTGCCAGTAGCCGGTCTGCAACGTCGCGAAACCAAACATCGCCCCGCCGATCGCCGCATACACCGCCCACCGCCACGGATCGAGCCCGTCGGCCGTTTCGTCGAATCCCGAGCGCAGCACCAGCAGCGGCGACACGCGGCGCACTTCGAGCAGCGGCAGCAGCGTGAACAATGTGCTCACACCCACCCCCGCACCCAGCCCCTTGGCAATCGCCGGCCACGAAACCGTGAACTCAAGGCGGTAGGGCACAAAGTCCTGCAGCAAAATCGGCAGCAGGAACTGCAGCCCGAGTCCCAGCAAAACGCCGAGCCCGCTGCCGACGACGCCGAGTCCGAACCCTTGCACGAGGTAGATCGAGAAACTCGTCCGGGCGCTCGCCCCGAGACAGCGCAACACCGCCACCGTCGCGATCCGCTGGCGGATGAAGACGTGCATCGCACTCGCCACGCCCACCGCCCCGAGGAACAGCGCCAGAAAGCCCACCAGGCTGATGAAAGAAAAAATATTTTTCAGCGCGTCGCCGAGCTGTTCCTTGCGCTCCTCCGCTGTCGTAAAATTCATCCGCTCGCCCCGCCGCTCGGCGCGCAGTCTGGTTTCCAAGGCCTTCGCGTCCGTGCCGTCCGCCAGTTTCAGGTAGACGCTGTGCTGCGCGAGCGCACCCTTCTGCAGCAGGCCGGTTGTCTTCAGCGCCGCCATTGCGACCTGCACGCGCGGCGAAAACATCGACGCCATCGGCGACTGTCCGGGGTATTTCTTGAGCGCACCGATCACCGTGAACGTCGTCGCCCCGAGCTTGATTTTCCCTCCGACCGCGAGGCCGCTCTGCGTCAGCGCCGTCTCTTCGATGAGCGCGTTGTTCCCGTCAGCCAGCCGCGCGAGCATCCCGGCGGGCGCCGTCTCGACTTCACCGTAGAAAGGAAACGAGCCCTCGACCGCGTTGAGCTGCACGAGCCGCCGCGACCCTTCGCCGAACGACGCCATCGTGCTGATGGTAACGCCCTGCGCAAACGCCACCCCGAGGGGACGCAGTTTCGCCAGCGCCTGCTCGGAGAATGTCTGGCGCGCCGTCACCGCGAGGTCCGCGCCCAGCAGTCCCCTCGCCTGAATGTCGAAGGCTTGGCGCAGATTATGGCCGAGCGAACTGATGCCCACGAGCGCCGCGACGCCGAGCACAATCGAGAGTGAATACAGCAGCAAACGCCGCCGGCTCGCCCGCGTGTCCCGCCATGCCATCTTGAGGATGAAAGCCATTTTGTTAGGCGGTCGTGCGTTCGTCCGAGATCACCGCACCGCTCCGCAGGCGGATGATGCGCTGGGTGCGTCGGGCAAGGTCGAGGTCGTGCGTCACGAGCACAAACGTCGTGCCGCGCTCGCGGTTCAACCCGAAGATGAGGTCCGTCATCGCCTGCGCGGTGTCGCCGTCGAGATTGCCCGTCGGCTCGTCGCAAAAAAGAATGCGCGGCCGGTTGATGAATGCCCGCGCCAGCGCCACGCGCTGCTGCTCGCCGCCGGAAAGCTTCACCGGGTAGTGGTCGAGCCGCGCGCCCAGGCCCACGCGTTCGAGCAGCGCCGTGGCCTCGGATCCCTTGCCCGACTCACCGCGCAGCTCCAGTGGCACGAGCACGTTTTCGAGGGCGGTCAGGGTCGGCACGAGCTGGAAATTCTGAAAAACAAAGCCCACCGACTCGTTCCGCACGCGGGCGCGGCCGTCTTCGTCGAGGCCGCCGATCTCGCGCCCGGCCAGTTGCACGCGGCCGCCGCTCGGCCGGTCGAGCCCGGCGCAAAGGCCGAGCAGTGTCGTCTTGCCGCTGCCGGAAGGACCGACGACCGCGCAGGTGGCCCCCGCAGCGATTGCGAACGACACCTCGTGCAGCACGGTGAGCGGACCGGCGGCGGTCGCGTAGGTCTTGGTCAGGTGCTCGACTTTCAGGATGGCTTCTGCGGTCATGGCGTAGTTGAAAAACGAATCGCCGTGACTAAGAATCATTTTCGCTTGAACGGCAAAGAACATCGCTGAACGGCGAATCCTCATGTTGCGTCTCTGCTTTTTTTTCTCCCTTCTGGTCGTCACCGTCCTGGGCGACGACCGTCGCACGATCGTCTTTTTCGGTGACAGCCTGACGGCGGGCTACGGCGTGGACCTAAACGAAGCGTTCCCCGCGCTCATCCAGAAAAAGATCGACGCCGCGGGTCTGCCGTGGCGCGTGGTCAACGCCGGCCTCAGCGGCGAGACCACTGCGGGCGGACGGCGGCGCATCGACTGGATCCTCAAGCAACGCGTCGATTGCCTCGTGCTGGAACTCGGCGGCAACGACGGCCTGCGCGGCTTCCCGCCCAAGGTCACGATGGAAAACCTCCAGGAAATCATCGACCGCGTCCGTGCCGCCAATCCCGCCGTCCGTCTGCTGCTGGCCGGGATGCTGATGCCGCCGAATTTCGGGGAGGACCAGACACGCGAATTCGCCGCGATCTACCCGGCGCTCGCCGAAAAAAACCACCTGCCCCTAATTCCCTTTCTACTCGAAGGCGTCGGCGGTCGGGCAGAACTCAATCAGTCCGACGGCATCCATCCCACGGCGGAAGGACACCGGCGCGTCGCCGAAACAGCGTGGGCGGCGCTGCAACCATTGCTGTGAACCCGATGCGCAACCTCGTCCGTGGTTTCGCCACACTAGCCTTGGCCGCGTTGCCGTTGGAGGCGGTGGAGTTCAGCGGGCAAGCCGGCCTCATCTGGGCCGACAACCTCAGCCGCACCTCCTTCGGGCCCGACCAGCAGAGCGCTGCCGTCTTCAGCGGCACGGTGAGCGCAGCGCAGAGCCGGCAGCTCGCGCCCAGTCTATTGCTCTTGGTGTCGGCCGACGTGTGCGTGGAGCAGGTGCCCTCGTTCACGGCGCTGGACCAACTCCACGCGGGGCTCCGCGTGCAACTGCACCGGAAGTTCGGCCTCGGGCCATTTGCGCCGGTGTTGGAGACCGGCGTCGCGATCACGCGTGCAAACTTTCGCGAGTCCGGCCGCAGCGGCTGGCGCACCGAAGCCTCTCTCGGATTGCGCCAACGCCTGACCGAGACGCTGCGCGTCGCCGCGCACGGCCGCTGGGAGGAATTTGCCGCCGCGCACCGGCCCTTCGACCTGCGCAGCCGCCGCCTCGCGCTCGAGCTGAACTGGGACGCCGCCGAGCGCTGGCAACTAGTCGGCGGCGCGAGTCGATTCTGGGGCCAGCTTACGGCCAACGCTTCGGAGAACATTTACTACCGAGCCCTCGCCGGCAGTTTCGGCCCGCGCATCGGCGTTTACTATCACAGCATTCCGTGGGAGGAGTCCGGCACGTTTGGACCGGGTTGGGTCGCCTACCGTGTCGATTGCTCCGCCGACTTCTGGTGGCTCGGTGCGACGTTCGCCCTCTCGGCGAAAACCTCGCTGCCCTTCCGCTACGAAGCGGTGAAGGTCGTCAACCGCGCCGCCGTCCGTTACGACTCGGCTTTTTGGTCGCTCAGTGTCGTGCGCCGCTTCTAGCCTGTGGTCATGCACCGACTGTCCCTGCTGCCCGCCGCCTGGCTGCTGGCCCTCAGCCTCGCATCCGCTGCCGAGCTGCGCCTCGCGGCGCGCGATGCCAAGGGCCTGCCGGTCGCTGATGCGGTCGTGTCGCTCCTGCCGCTCGACAGCCCCGCGCCCACCGGCTCCATCACCTGCGAAGCTGCGGTGCAGCAACAGGGTCAGGAATTCTCTCCCTTTGTGACCGTCGTGCAAACGGGCACCGCGGTGAAGTTCCCCAACCGCGACACCGTGCAGCACCACGTTTACTCTTTGTCCAAGGCGAGGAAATTCGAGCTGCCGCTCTACAATCCGGGTCGCGCCGAGGTCATTGTCTTCGACCAGCCCGGCCTCATCACCCTCGGCTGCAATATTCACGACTGGATGCTCGCCTACGTCGTGGTGGTGGCCACGCCATGGTTCGCCCAGACCGACGCCGCCGGCACGGCGACGGTCACCGCACCGCCGGGCCGCTACCGGCTTGAGCTGTGGCACCCGCGGCTGGCCGCCTTGCTGACGAGTGAGATCACCCTCACGGCCGGCGAAGCCCCGCCGCTGCCGTTTACGCTGACCTTGAAACCCGACCGCCGCATCCACCGCCCGGCCGACGCCAAACCCGGCGCCTACCGGTAACCCGCCGTGCCGCCCCCGCTGTTCCGATTCCGCCGCTTCGGCCTCCGCGTGCTCTTCATGCTGCTCGCCCTGCTCGGCACCGTGCTCGGTGCGACCTACCAGCTCGTCACGCGCGCCAACGACACCAACGCTCGCGCGCACATCGAGGCCAATCTCGAACTCGGCGCCCGCATCTATGATCGCTCCGTGCTCAAGCAGATCGAGCATCTCACGGGCAGTGCGGGTGTGATGACTCAGGACTACGCCATCAAGCAGGTGCTGCTCTCCGACCGTCCCGATACGCGCACCCTCAGCTCAAATCTCAAGAGTTTCACCGGCCGCGTCGGCGCCCCGGTCATTGCCTTGTTTAATACCCAAGGCGAACTTCTGGCCAACAGCGCAGCCGGTATGGACAACGAAAACCGCGGTCCGTTCGCCCACCTGATCCACACCGCCACGGACCAAGACATGCCCGAGGGCAACGGTTTCGCCTACCTCGACCGGGCGCTGCATGTGCTCGTTGTCGTGCCGCTCTACGCGCCGTTTCCCGAAGTCGCTGCCTGGTTTGGCCTCGCGTTTCCCATCAACACCAAATTCGCCCGCGAGATCAAGGACGTCACCCAGCTCGAGGTGACCTTCGTTTCCACCGAGGATTCTACCGGGCCGCGCGTGCTGACCACCACCCTGCCCGGCCGCGAGGCCGCCGCGGTCGCCCTCGCCGCCGCCGCCAACATGAAACACCCGGTCCGCATCCGCACGCTCGACCTCGCCGGCGAAAGCTATGTGACCCTCTTCAAACCGCAGGAAATGCTCGGCGACGCCGCGGTGACCGTCGTGCTGCAACGCCCGCTCAGCACCGAACTGGCCGCCGCGCGTGAGCTGGAAAATTTTGTGCTGCTCATTTCGCTCGCTGCGCTGGCCGTGGCTGCGCTTATGGCGCTCTGGATCGCGCGCGGTGTCAGCCAACCCGTGCGGGCGCTCGCCGCGCACACCCGGCACGTCGCCGCCGGCGACTACACGCACCATATCGACCTCCGGCGCGAGGACGAGCTCGGCCAACTCGCCGCGTCCTTCAATCACATGACCTCCGGACTCGCCGAACGCGACCGCGTGCGCGACTTGCTGGGCAAAGTGGTCTCGCCGGAGATCGCCGCGCAGTTGCTGGGCTCCGACCTGCGGCTCGGTGGCGAGGAACGCGAAGTGACCATTCTGTTCTGCGACATCAGGAATTTCACGGCGCTGAGCGAGCGGCGGGCCCCCACCGAAGTCCTCACGTTGCTCAACCGCTATCTTGACCGGATGAGTGGTGTCGTGGAGAAGCACGGCGGCGTCATCGACAAATACATCGGCGACGCGATCATGGCCCTGTTCGGCGCGCCGGTGGCAGCGGCGGACGCGGCCGACCGTGCGCTCGCCGCCGCGCTTGCCATGGGTGCCGCGCTCGACGAGCTGAACCAGCAACTCGCCACTGACGGCATCCCCGCTCTGGAAATCGGTATCGGCATCAACACCGCCCGCGTCGTCGCCGGGAACATGGGCTCGAAGACCCGCCTCAACTACACGGTGATCGGCGACGGGGTGAACCTTGCTTCGCGTCTCGAGTCGCTCACCAAGGAGACGGACTATCGCGCGCGCATCATCGTCAGCGAAGCCACTGTGCTCGCGGCGAAGAATCCGCCGCCGCTGCGTCCCCTTGGCGAAGTCACCGTCAAGGGCAAGGCCACCGCGGTGCAAATTTTCGGGCTCGAGTAGACGCGCGCAGCGCACGCCGCCTATCGCGCCCGCGATTTCTCCGCGGCCACCTTGATCTTGGCCCGCACCGTCTGCGGGATTGGGGCGGAGATCATCTGGCCGCTCTCGGGATCGTTTTTCACACAAACTGCCGTGATCTCGCCGCGCGCCGAGACCATGGCCTCGGGCCGCCCACGGACAACTTTGCGGAACTGGAAAACATAAACCACCGCCCGCGTGCGGACTTCCTTCACGAGCAGCCGGACTTCCACGGTGTCGCCGTAGCGAAAAGGCGCGCGGTATTCGCAGCTCACGTTCACGCGGGGCCAGCCGACCACCTTTCCGGGGTTGAACGAGATCAGCGGCAAACCCAGCGACTGGTAGAACGCCGTCTCACATGCCTCCATCCAGCGGAAGAAATTCGAGAAATGCACGATGCCCGCCATGTCCGTCTCGACGAACTCCACCTTGCGCCTGATCTTGAATTGCGAAGCCATGCCGCGACGATTCGGAAATTCCGCCGCGCACGCAACGCCGTTTCGCCCGGTCCTCGAATTCAAATCCGCCGCCGCCTGCCTTCTTGACTCCGAACTTTGCCCGGCAATCCTAACGCCATGTCCCGCCCCGAACTCAAGGCCGTCGTTGATCGTTGCACGCCGTCCGACCAGCGCTATCTGCTCGCTTATCTGCGTTCGAAAGATCCGGCCTTCCAGCGCAAGCTGGCTGCCGCCGACCGCGAGATGGATGCCGGCCGCAAAGTCCGCCTGCGCGCCACTCGGCGCGGCGTGGCCCGCCTCACCGCGTGAAGCTCCGCCCCTACGAGATCGTCGCACCCCTGACGGTTTACGAGGAGCTGCGAGTCATGCGTCGATC